>DASWQX010001208.1:0-7823 GCA_036403495.1 Thermoanaerobaculia bacterium | reverse complement strand
TTGAGGACGGAGGAGACCAGGATCACCCCGTTCAGCGCCATGCCGTAGCGGTCCGCGAGCTCGTAGGCGAGGCCGGCGGCGCGGGTCGTGCCGTAGCTCTCGCCCGCCACCAGCTTGGGCGAGGCCCAGCGCTGGTTGCGGGTGACCCAGAGACGGATGAAGGCGGCCACCGATTCGATGTCCGCCTTGACGCCGTGGAACTGCTTCGCGTCCTGCCCCGGCGCCGGGCGGCTGAAGCCGGTGCTCACCGGATCGATGAACACGAGGTCGGTGAGGTCGAGGATCGAGCTCTCGTTGTCGACCAGCTTCCCCGGCGGCGGCAGGGCGAATCCCTCGTCCGTCCGCGCCACCCGCTTCGGCCCGAACGCGCCCATGTGGACCCAGAGCGACGCCGCGCCCGGACCGCCGTTGAAGCTGAAGGTGACCGGCCGGGTGGCGGGGTCCTTCACGCCGTCGAGGGTGTAGGCGATATAGAAGATGGATGCCTTGACGGTGCCGTCGTCGTCCTTGAGCAGCAGCGTGCCGGCGGTGGCGGTGTAGGGATAGCTCCGGCCGTCGAGGCTCAAGCTGTGCCGGGTGACCGAAGTCTTCTCTTCGAGCGGGACGAGCGGGTGCTTCTCCTCGGCCTTCGCCTCCTTCGGCGGCTGGCCCGGGGCTTGAGCCAGGGCGGGGAGCGCGAGCAGCAGCAGGAGCGGGACGGCGAGCGGCAGTCTCTTGGGCATGGGAATCCTCCGAGGCACATACGTTCCCAGGGCGTCCGGGTTTATCCGGTGCGGATCGGAACGACCTCGTCCCCGGCCACCCCGTAAACCCGGTCGCCCGGCCGCGGGCGGACGGTGGCGCCGCCGGTGAAGTCGCCGAAGGCCGGGAGGAGCCCGATCCGCTCGCCGAACAGAAAGCAGGAGAGCCGCTCGCGCTGGCGCCCCGGACCGGCGAGAGAGACCGCGGGATGGACGTGCCCGGCGAGCACGTATCCCGAGGCCTCCTCCGCCGGGTGGTGGCGGAAAGCGAACGGGGGCTCGACCCAGGGCTCGTCGCAGCAGGCGAATCCCCACTCGCACGGCGGATCGCCGGCGCCACGGTCGTGATTGCCGCGCACCAGGACGACTCCCAAGCCCGCGTGCCGCTCGCGCCACTCCGCGATCACCGCGAGGGTGCGGGCGGCCCGTCCCGAGCGGGCATGGAAGAAGTCGCCGAGAATGAGCAGGCGGCGGGCGCCGGTGCGGGAGAGCGCCAGGGAGAGCCGGGAGAGGGTCCCAGTGGTGGTGCCGCCGGGCATCGGGAGCGCCGCCGCACGGAAAGAGGCCGCCTTGCCGAGGTGCGCGTCGGCCACGACCAGGGTGGCGGTGCGTTCCCAGAACAGGGCGCGCTCGGGGAGGAGCTCCAGGCTCTCCCCCTGGAGATCGATGCGGATCACTTCGACGCCGCCTTTTCGAGACGCGCCTGCATGCGGCGGACGCGATCGGCGAGGCTCTCCGAGCTGAGCTTGTCGCGCATTCGGGCCACCAGCAGCGGAAAGGCGAGCGGGGTCGGCCGCGCGACGTCGAGGATCGTGACGCGGGAGTCAGAGAGCCGGACCAGTGCGCGCCCGAGGCGGCTCCGTTCGAGCTGCTGCTCCAGCACCTCGCGGTGCGCCTGATGGAGCAGGAGATTCCCCGGGTCATACTTCGCGAACACCTCGTAGAACAGGCCGCTCGACGCCTGGAGATGGCGGGCGGGCTTGCGCTGGCCCGGGAAGCCCTGGAAGAGTAGGCTGGCGACGCGGGCGATGTCGCGGAACTGCCGCTTCGCCATTTCGGCGGCGTTGAGGCTCGCCAGGATGTCCTCGGCGAGGCCGGTGGGCGCGAGGAGGCCCGCCGCCAGCGCCTCGTCGAGCGGCGCCGGATCGTGCGAGAGGAGCTCGATCCCGTAGTCGTCCACCGCCAGGGTGAAGGTGATGGGTCGGAGGCGGGCGATCCGCCAGGCGAGCAGCGCCGCCAGACCCTCGTGGACCAGCCGTCCCTCGAAGGGATAGAGGAAGAGGTGGTGCCCTTCCCGCGACTTCAGCCGCTCCACCAGCAGCTCGTCCGCGGCGGGGATCGCCGACCAGCGCGCCTGCAGCTCCAGGATGGGGCGCAGGGCCGCCATCTCTGGGCTCGCGAAGACGCCGTCGCGGGCCTCTTCGAGAAGAGCGCGGACGGCGGCGGCCAGCTCGGTCGAGAGCGGCATGCGGCCGCCCATCCAGCGGGGAACGGCACCGCTCTTCCCTTTCGACCGCCGCACCCAGGCGGTCATGTCGCGCACCTCGGCCAGCTCCAATATCCGGCCGGCGAAAAGGAAGCGTTCCCCCGGCCGCAGACGGGCGATGAAATTCTCCTCGACCGTGCCGAGCCGGCCGCCATTGACGTATTGGACAGTGAGCGCGGCGTCGCTGGTGATCGTGCCGATCGACATCCGGTGGCGCCGCGCCACCGCGCGGTCGGGGACGGTATAGAGGCCGTCCACCTCGGCCACCCGGCGGTACTCAGGGTAGGCGGCGAGCGCCGGTCCGCCGCGGGTGACGAAGTCGAGCGTCCAGTCCCACTCCACCGGCGTGAGGTCGCGGTAGCTCCAGGCCGCGCGGACCTCCGCGTACATCTCGGCGGCGCGGAAGCCGCCCCCCGCGGAGACCGTCACCAGGTGCTGAGCGAGGACGTCGAGGGGCTTCTCGGGTGGCGTCCGCGGTTCGATCCGGCCTGCCTCCAAGGCCCGGCGGGCGGCGGCCGCCTCCACCAGCTCGAAGGCGTTGGTGGGAACGCAGGTCACCCGGCTCGGCGCGCCGGGGCGGTGGTCGCTGCGGCCGGCCCGCTGCGCCAGGCGGGCGATGCCCTTCGGGCTCCCCACCTGGAGCACGCGGTCGACCGGCGCGAAGTCGACTCCGAGGTCGAGGCTGGACGTGCAGACGACGCAGCGCAGGCTTCCGGAGCTCAGCGCCGCCTCCACGAAGTCGCGCACCTTGCGGTCGAGCGAGCCGTGGTGGAGCGCGATCTCACCGGCCCAATCGGGCCTCGCGTCGAGGATCGCCTGGTACCAGATCTCCGTCTGCGATCGGGTGTTGGTGAAGACGAGCGCGGTCCTCCCCTCGTCAATCGCCGCGATCACCTGCGGCAGGTGCCGGAGCCCGAGATGCCCGGCCCAGGGGAAGCGCTCGATCGTCTCCGGGATCAGCGAGTCGACGGCGATCCGCTTGGGCTCGGCGCCGCGGACCAGACGGCCGTTCCGCGCGCTGCCGGGTCCGACGCCGAGCAGCGCCGCCAGAGCGGTTTCGAGGTCGCCGAGCGTCGCCGACAGCGCCCAGGTGCGCAGGGCCGGCCGGAAGCGGCGCAGACGCGCGAGGGCGAGCTCGGTCTGGGTGCCGCGCTTGCTTCCCAGCAGCTCGTGCCATTCGTCCACCACGACCAGGCGGAGCTCGGCGAATAGCTGGCGGGCATCCGGGCGGGAGAGCAGGAGGGAGAGGCTTTCGGGGGTGGTGACGAGCGCGGTCGGGAGCTTCTCGCGCTGGCGGTCGCGGACGCTGGCCGGGCTGTCGCCGGTCCGCCGCTCCAGGCTCCAGGGAATTCCGAGCTCGGCGAGCGGCGCCCGCAGCGCCGCCTCGGTATCGGCGGCCAGGGCGCGCAGGGGTGTCAGCCAAAGGACGCGCAGGGGAGGCGCCGCGGCCCGCCGCCGCGGGCGGAGGTCCGGCTCGTGCGTCGCCAGCCATTCGAGGAGAGGCGCCATCCAGACGGCGTAGGTCTTGCCGGTGCCGGTGCCGGCGTGGATCAGGCCGCTCTCGCCGGCGCGGTAGGCCGCCCAGACCTCCCGCTGGAAAGCGAACGGGCTCCACCCCCGGCGCGTGAACCAGGCGTCGAGAGCGGCGGTCAAGCCGTTCCCGTCGAGCCGAACCCGCCGTCGCCGCGGCCGCTGCCCCCGAGCTCGTCGGCCTCCTCGAGCTCGACCGGCTCGACGCGCGAGATGACGAGCTGCGCGATGCGGTCCCCCCGCTTCAGGGCGAAGGCTGCCTCGCCGAGGTTGATCAGAATGACCCCGACCTCGCCGCGGTAGTCGCTGTCGATCGTGCCGGGAGCGTTGACGATCCCGATCCCGTGCCGCAGGGCGAGGCCGCTGCGAGGGCGGACCTGCCCCTCCCAGCCGGCCGGGATCTCCAGCACCACGCCGGTCGGCACGAGGAGCCGCTCGCCGGGACGGAGCACCAGCTCTCCGTCCACGGCGGCGCGGAGGTCGAACCCGGAGCTGCCGGACGAGGCGCGGGAGGGGAGAGGGAGGTCGTGGGCGGTGGGGAGTCGCCGGATGCGCACCCTCATGGCTTTTTCGAGGAGCCGGAGCCGGTGGTGCCCCTGCCCGTGGTGCCGGTGCCGGGCTGGCCTCCGACGCCCGTGCCGGTCTGCCCCGGCATGGTGCCGTCCTGGGGCTGGGCCTGATCGACGAACTGCATCGGGCGCCCGAGCCAGCGAGTGGAGAACGCCAGCCGGCCTCCTCCTCGGGGCTGGGGGCCGGCGCTTGGGACCGCACCGGTGAGGAGGTTCTCGGTGAACTGCCACTCGTTATAGTGCTCGCGGCCATAGAGGATCAGGTGCGACGCCTTCTTGCTCTTGCTGTAGACGCCGATGATCGGACCGGTGGCCACGACCTCGCCGTTCTTCGGAGTGTTGAGGCCGCCCTCGGTGCCGTCGGGCTCCTGGCCCCCTGGAGTCTGGCCGCCGGCAGTCTGCCCACTTAGGTTCTGAACTCCCAGACTTGGGCCTGCCGGAGGCGGGTCGGCCGAGCCCGTAGAATTCTGCGGCGGCGGCGTCGTCACCCCGCCCTGGAAGATCAGCCCCCATTTGCCGTCCTTGGTCATGGGATCTTTCCAGAGCTGGCGGATACAGCGGGGCTTCATCTCCAGCAGCTCCTCGAGCTTGACCGGATAGCGCTGGAAGCGGCCGTGGAAGAGGCGGATGGCCTCGGCGTACTGGAAGCCGCGGAAGACCAGCTCCTCTTCCTTCTGCCGCTGGATGTCCGTGCTCATCAGGGGGAGCACCGCGGCCACCATGATGTTGAGGATGGTGACCGCCACGATCAGCATGACCATGTTGTAGCCGCTCTCGCCCGATTTCGAAGGCACGGTCACCACTCCTTGTAGGGGGTTCCGTCGAGGGATTTGCCCGGCGCTCCGGAGTGGACATCGACGATGCCGGGCTTGGAGGGATCGGTCTCGGTCTCCGCCGGCGGATGGTCCGGATCGATCTCCTCGTAGACCGGGATCCAGGTCTCGGTGCTCTTGGTCATCGGGTCGACCGGCAGCTTGCGGACGTACCCCTCGTCGACCAGGGCGCCCAGGCTCGTGGGGTACTTCCCCTTGTCGCCGTAATACTGGTCGATCATGTCGCGCATCGTCCGCAGGTTGGTCTTCAGCACCGATTCCTTGGCGCGGATCGGCATGTTCTTGAGGGCGGGCATCGCGATCGTGGCGAGGATGCCGATGATCGCGATCACGATGATCAGCTCGAGCAGCGTGAAGCCGCTCTGTCCGCTCTGTCGCCGCTGTTCGAGCTTTCGCATGGGGAGCCTCACGTTCTTTCCGGTCAACTTTCCGGTCAACAACCTTCACCACTTCCTGTAGGGAACGCCGTTCAGGCCCACGCCCTTCGAAAGCGAATACACGTCGTAGACGTCCTCGCCGCCCCAGGAGGTGGCGTCGAAGGCGTCCTGATAGCTGCGAAAGCCCCACTCGTCCTTGCCGGTCATCGGATCGATGGGGATCCGGCGCAGGAGCTTGAGCTTCTTGTCGACCTGGCCGACGATCGGCACCCCTTCGACCAGGACGCTCAGCTTCTTCGGATACCCCTGGGTGTCGAGGTCCACCTGGATCAGCCCCGAGTCGCTGTAGCGCTTGTACTCGTCGACGGCCATCCGCATCTCGCGCAGCGCCAGGTGGAGGTCCGCCTCCTTCGACCGCTTGGCCGTGAACTTGACGACCGGCAGGGTCACCGACGCCAGGATCGTCAGGATGGCGGCCACCATGACCAGCTCGGCCAGGGTGAAGCCCGCCTCGCGGTTCGTGCTGCGGTTGCGGAACATCGTCTCGTCAGCCTCCTCTGAACTTCAACGCCTGCCGCTGACGGATGCTTCCCGCTGCGGCGTGGCGGGGGGCCGGGGCGCGCTCCCGCTCACCTCCACCAGCGCCGGACGGGTGCGCAGGGCCATCGGATGCAGCGCGGCGTCGAGCGCCTTGCCTTCGAAGCCGAGCTCGCTCTGGCCGGCGGTGACCGCCCGGAAGGTGACGCGGGCGACCGTGCCGGTGCCTTTGACCCCTGCCACCTTGCCGAGCCGGCTGGCGCCGATCACCAGGTCGCCGGCACGGCCGGCGTCGGAGAGCACCTGCGCCTCGGTCGCGGAGCCCAGGAAGTCGCCGGCCTCGACCTTCTCGACCGCCAGCACCTTGGGGTCGTACGTCAGCGACATCGGCAGGTGCGAGACCGGCAGGCCGGATTCGGCCTGGATCCGCACCTCGAAGGTGTCCCCCGGGCTCACCGTCAGCTTGCCCGGGGCCAGCCAGAGCCGCACGGCGGGAGCCGCGGCGGCGGTGGTCGCAGTCGTCGCCACGAGGGCGTCGCTCTTGCCGGAGAACGCGGCGGTGCGCACCTGCAGCGCGGCGGTGCCGGAGGCGTTGCCCTGGGAGACCAGGCCGCCGCCGCCCGACGGCGGCTGCTCGTCCGGCGGCGGGGGAGTCGGCGTGCCGGGGGGCGTCCGCGGCTGGAAGATGTTCGCCGGCGGCGCCACCGGCACCAGGTTGACCCCTCCCGGTGGGGTTGCCGGCGGCTGTGGCGCGCCGGGAGACAGCGCCGGGTTGCCGTTCTCGTCGTTGGTCTCGCCCGGGCGCAGGCCGCGCGGCAGCCGCTGCAGGCGGCGGCGGATGGCGTCCTGGATCTCCTCGGGAGTCCCCTCGTTGCTGTCGAACGGCCCTTCGTTCTCGGGGGACTCGACGCGCGGGCTGCCGCCGCGGAAGGTGATGTTCTGCTCGGTGCCGACCCAGATCGGCAGCAGGTCCTCGGCGGTGATCTCGGCGTTGCGCACGATATGCGGCGTCAGCGTCAGGATGACGTCGGTGCGGGCCCCCTCGTTGTGCTTGTTGGAGAACAGGCGGCCGAGGAGGGGGATCTCCGAGAGGCCGGGGAACCCCTTGTCGGTGTTGCTCTCGTCGGTGCGGATCAGGCCGGCGAGGAAGTTGGTCTCGCCGTCCTGGAGGCGGATCACCGAGTCGATCATGCGAGTGCCGATGATCGGCTGCGACTCGCCGTTGGTCCCCGAGACGTTGCCGTTGAGGTTCGACACCTCGATCTTGAGCTTGAGCGTGACCTCCTGGTTGTGGTGGACGCGCGGCTCGATCTCGATCTTGATGCCGACGTCCTGGTACTGGAAGGAGGTGATCGGCACGATGCCGCCGGAGGTGCCGGCGTTCTGGGTATTGAAGGTGGTCAGCGGGATCGGCACCTTGTCGCCGATCACCAGGTTCGCCTTCTCGCCCTCGCTGATCCGGATCTGCGGCTTGGCGAGGAGCTGGGCGTCGGTGTTCTGCTTGATGAAGTTGTAGACGAAGCTCGGCAGGGTCAGGAACCAGTTGCTCTGGTTGATGAAGCGGAGGCTCGACAGGCTGATGCCCGAGGGGGTCGAGGTCGTGCCGGTCCCCGTGCCCGTGCCGGTGCCGCCGCTGCCCGTGGTGGTGGTCGACGGGAAGCCGAGCTGCTGGCCGACCGAGTAGCTCGACAGGCTCACCCCCAGGTCGCGCAGCCGCTGGCTGTTGATCTGCAGCAGCTCGATGTCCACCA
>DASWQX010001207.1:0-7146 GCA_036403495.1 Thermoanaerobaculia bacterium | reverse complement strand
AAGAACCTCAATCAGCTCATGGCGACGCTGATCGCCAGCAAAAAAAGTTTCCGCTTTTCGGTAGAGCCCTTGAGCTGAGAACCTACTAACCAGGAACCATCAGCGGCGGCCGGGGCTTATCACCGGCCGCCGTTCAGGATCACTCCACCGCCGGGTGATACGCCGAGCTCGCCCCGATCCAGGTCTTGTCCTTGTTGAAGTCCACCCCCATCATCTTCCCCTTGCTGACGCGGACGAGGTTGTTGACCAGGCGGGGGCGGTCGTTCGGGCCGCTGTTCCAGAGGAACATCATGCGGATCTCGGCTTTGGCGGGGTCTTCGGGGGTCTCGATGGCGGCGGCGTAGTCGACTCGTCTTTGCAGGATGAAGTTCTCCGGGTCCGGCAGCGAGCGCAGGCGCTCGGGGGTGGGGCCCAGCTCGACTCCCAGGCCGGCGAAGGAGTAGAGCGGCTTCAGGACGTAGTTCTGGAGGTCGTCCGGAAACTCTTTCAGATCGCTCACGAAGGAGGTCGGCGGGCAGTAGCGGCTCTGGATGAAGGGGAGCGAAAATTTGCTGATCTTCAGGTACCAGTTCGGGTGCCCCACCCAGGTGACGTCCACCAAGTCGCGGTGGAAGATGTGCGAGAGGTCGAGCCCCCTGCGCTCCACCTCGTCGAAGATCACCCGGTTGTAGATCCGATGGATCGGCACCTCGCGGCCGTCCCGCGGGTAGTAGAGGCGTCCGTCGCGTTCGATCACTTCGCGGGCGTCGACGACCGGGATGCCCAGGAGCTGCTCGGTGACGCAGAAGTCGATCCGCGTCTTCTGGTGCTCGGGATCGATCTCCAGCAGCACGGCGCTCTCGGGGTCGCCGTCGCCCACGATCACGTCCCGCAGGGCCGCGGGGTAGGTCTCGGCATTGAGACCGTCGAAGTAAGTGGTCACGCCGGCTGGGATCGCCGGGAAGTGGGCGCGGTACTCCTTTTCGAGCAGCCACTGGAAGCCATAGAGCGAGGGGAACCCCTGCAGCTCGATCAGCCGGGGGGCCAGCTCGCCGTCCTCGCAGCGCACGATGGCGAAGTCGATCTGCAGGAAGGCCGCGTGCCCCTCGTCGCCCGGCACGTCGAGGTGAGCCGGCACGGCGCGGTGCGCCTGCGCCAGGTACTCCGGAGAGGTCACCTGGCCCAGCACCTCGGCGGACGCCGCCATCAGCTCGCGGGTCAGCCGCTCGGAGAGGAAGACCGGCGTCTCGCAGATCCGGAAGGCGGGCGGGCAGCCGGCGTCCCGCTCCAGGGCGTGGACCATGCGCTCATAGCGCTCCAGCGTGAAATCCGCGTTGTAGGCGCGGCGGAGATCGGGAACCATGATGAGGGAGCCCCTTACTCCAGCCCGAGGTGGGTTTCCTGCACGATGAAGTCGACCACGCTGCGGACGTCGTTCGTCTGCCCCCAGACCGCGAGCTGGCGGTCGGCCCCGGTGCCCATGGCCAGGATCTTGTGGATGGACTCGATCTCCTCGCGGCTCCCCAGCTCGTCGACGACGTCGTCGACGAAGGCGAGGAGCTCGTGGATCAGCGCCACGCAGTCCACCTCCTCCTTCTTGCCGAAGTCGATCAGCTTGCCCGAGATGCCGTGGCGGGCGGCCCGCCATTTGTTCTCGGCGAGCAGCAGGCGCCGGTAGAGGCGGAAGCCGAGGTTCTGCCGGATCAGCTTGTAGAGCTTGACGGTGACCGCCTGGATCAGCGCCGCCAGCGCGATCGTCTCGTCCACCCGCAGGGGCACGTCGCAGATCCGGTATTCGAGCGTGTTGAAGAAGGGGTGCAGCCGGATGTCCCACCAGATCTTCTTGGCGTTGTCGATGCACCGGGTCTTGATCAGCAGATTGATGTAGTTCTCGTACTCGGAGAGGCTCTGGAAGTGATCCGGGATGCCGGTGCGCGGGAAGCGGTCGAACACCTTGCTGCGGTAGGACTTGAGGCCGGTGTTCTGCCCCTGCCAGAAGGGGGAGTTCGTGGACAGGGCGAAGATGTGCGGCAGGAAGTAGCGGGCGGCGTTCATGATGTGGATCGCCACCTCGCGGTCCTCGATACCGACGTGGACGTGGAGGCCGAAGATCAGGTTGGCCCGCGCGACCTGCTGGAGGTCCTCGACGATCTCGAAGTAGCGCTCGTGCGGCGTGATGAGCTGGTCCTTCCAGTGGGCGAAAGGGTGGGTGCCCGCCGCCGCGATGGTCAGGCCGTTGCGCCGCGCCAGCTTGGAGAGGTTGCTGCGCAGGGAGGTCACCTCGCGGCGGGCCTCCCCGATGTCGGCGCAGATGTTCGTCCCCACCTCGATCACGGACTGGTGAAGCTCGGGCTTCAACTGATCCGCGAGCGTGTGGTCGTCGTCGAGGAGGTACTGGACGTGCGAGCGAAGGTCGCGCGTCTCCGGATCGATGAGCTGGAACTCCTCCTCGATCCCCAGCGTGAACAGCTTCGCTTCGGCCATGAGGGGTCTACTCCTTCGGTGAGAGAGCCTCGATTACCGCCTTCGCGGTGCCCAACGCGGTCGCCACGACGTTCCCCACGGCGGGAGCCGGGGGCGCCGCCGCCTTCTTCACATACTGCCCCCAGCGCAGGTTGTCGCCGCCGGCGACGTGCTGGGTCGCCCGCCGGATCACCATGTCGGCCGCCTTGTCGACGATCCAGCCGAAGTTGTCCTCGCCGATCGAGTTGACGTCGGCGTCCGGCGCCGGATTGCAGAAGTCGATGGCGTAGGGGACGCCGTCGCGCACCGCCATCTCGACCGTGTTGAAGTCGTAGCCGAGCCAGACGTTGAGGGCGAGCACGTCGTCATGCACCTTCTTGAGCAGCGCCGGATCGAGCGGCGGCCCGTCGCGCACATAGCGCCGGTGGAACGGCTCCCGGGGGTCGTACTGCATGATGTGGATGTCCCGGCAGTCGAGGGCGTAGCAGCGGAAGTACTCCTTGAAGACGATCTCCTCCTGGAGCATCATCACGAGCTGGCCGGTCTCGTCGTAGGCGCGGAAGAAGTCGTCCGGGCTGGTCACCCGGTAGACGCTCTTCCAGCCGCCGCCGGCGAAGGGCTTGAAGAAGGCCGGGAAGCCGATGTACTCGAAGATCCCGTCCCAGTCGAGCGGATAGGCGAGGTTGCGGAACGACTTGCCGGAGGTGTCCGGCGGATGCTCCTTGGAGGGCAGGAGGACGGTCTTGGGCACGGCGACGCCGATCTTGGTCGCCAGGCAGTTGTTGAAGAACTTCTCGTCGGCGCTCCACCAGAACGGGTTGTTGATCACCGCCGTGCCGTTGAGGGCCGCGTTCTTGAGATAGCCGCGGTAGAACGGGACGTCCTGGGAGATGCGGTCGATGATGACGTCGTACCCCGAGGGCTCCCCCTGGATCAGCTTGTCGAGGCGGACCGCCTCGGCGGCCACGCCGGCCGACCTGGAGTTCACGCGGTCGATCAGGGCCTGAGGGAACGTGTCCTCTTGCCCGTAAAGGATGCCTGCTTTCTTCATCTGGTTCCCTCCGATTCGTCCCCGATTCGTCCCGATCCGCGGACGCGGCCAAACAGTACCACAGGGAGATTGGAGAGGTCCCGGGGGTCTTCCTCCCTCCCGATTTTTTCCGCCCCAACCCCTGTTGACATTTCCTTCCCCATACCCCAACATATTGTTGTGTCGAGGGTCCACGCCTCCTGCCTGGAGTGACGTGGCGGTCTCAATGAGGCTTGGGCGGCCCACGGGACCGGGCGGGTTGGGACCCGCCGATGATGCACACGCCCAGGAAGGAGGTGGTCCAGTGATAGAAGGCAAACACGGTTCAGTGGAGGTGGCGTCCTCGTAAGGGGATTCTCCACGCGTCCGTGGCACCGGAGGGTAATCCCGCAGGGGAACCCAACGCCACCGAAACGGACCCTTGAGACCCCGGCCCCGCAAGGTGCCGGGGTCTTTCGTTTATGGTCGCCGCAATCCTTTGCCTGCTAATTGAATACTATGTACAATGCCTCCATCCTTGGGCGGACCTCTGGACATGAAGCTCAGAGAGATCGCCAAGACAGGAGCCATCATGAAAAAGAAGTCTCCTCAGAAGCTGTCATTGAATCGCGAGTCAATCGGGCTGCTGAGCGGACATCAACTGGCTCACGTTGCAGGAGCATCGGAGGGAGAAATTACAGGGTGCGTGTCCTGTTCTTGCCCTGCCTCTTGCGTAGGATCTTGCGCTGTTTCTTGCAATGGTACATGTCTGAACTGTCCTCCTGCGACCCAGCCAATCTCTAGCGTAGGAGCAGGAATAGCGGCCTGCTAAGGACCGTCAGGACACTGGTGAGCCGCGACAGGACGGACGGCCATCAGCGGCCCAATGTTTCCCGGACAGGGGAGATCCGGAGAGGGTTGGAGGCATGAGCTTCCAGCCCTCTTCCAGGTCTGGACGCATTGGCGGCTTGCGGGTGTCTTGCAAAATAGAACGACCGTTCGTATAGTTATCGAATGAGGAAGGGAGCCGAGACCCGCGAGCGCATCCTCGACCAAGCCGTACGGCTGGCCAGCCGCGACGGCCTGGAGGGTCTGACGATCGGCACCCTTTCGACCGAGCTGGGGCTCTCCAAGAGCGGCCTGTTCGCCCACTTCGGGTCCAAGGACGAGCTGCAGCTCCAGGTCCTCCAGGCGGCCGTCCAGCGCTTCGAGCAGACGGTGATCCGTCCTGCCCTTTCGACTCCCCGCGGCGAGCCGCGCATCCAGGCGTTCTTCGAGAGCTGGCTCGCCTGGGAGGACGATCCGGCGATGCCGGGGGGGTGCCTGCTGATCGCCGCCTCCGTCGAGCTCGACGATCGGCCGGGGCCGCAGCGCGACTTCCTCGTCCAGGCCCACCAGGACCGCTTCCGCTTCATGACCAAAGCGGCGCGGCTGGCCGTCGAGGCGGACCACTTCCGGACCGACCTCGATCCCGGGCAGGTCGCCTTCGAGATCAACGCCATCGTCCTCGGTTACCACCACGCCAAGCGGCTCTTGCAGGACGGCCGCGCCGGTGAGCGCGCGCGCGCCGCTTTCGCGCGGCTGCTCGCGGACTCAGAATCCAAATAACTCTCTTCCCTCAAGGAGATACGCCATGACCGACGCATATATTCTGGACGCCGTCCGTACGCCGCGGGGGCGCGGCAAGGCGGGTAAGGGCGCCCTGTCGAACGTCCATCCGCAGGAGCTCCTGGCCCAGACCCTCAACCGTCTCGTCGAGAAGGCGGGGATCGATCCCAAGGACGTCGACGACGTCATCGCCGGCTGCGTCTCCCAGGCCGGCGAGCAGGGGGCCAACATCTCGCGCAACGCGGTGCTGGCGGCGGGCTGGCCCGAGGAGGTCAGCGGGACTTCCGTCAACCGCTTCTGCGGCTCAGGCCTCCAGGCGATCAACTTCGCGGCCATGGGGGTGATGGCCGGCGCCCAGGACCTGGTGGTGGGGGGTGGGGTCGAGAGCATGTCGCGGGTGCCGATGGGCGCCGACGGCGCCGGCCAGGACGGCGAGAACATGCAGCTCCGCGGCAAGGTCTTCCAGGTGCCGCAGGGGATCAGCGCCGACGTCATCGCCACCCTCGACGGCTTCTCCCGCGAGGAGCTGGACGCCTTCGCCCTGGAATCGCAGCGCAAGGCGGCGGCCGCCCAGAAGTCCTGCCACTTCGGCCGCAGCCTCTTCGCGGTCAAGGACCCGGCGACCGGCGCGGTGCTGCTGGAGAAGGACGAGTACCCGCGGCACGACACGTCGATCGAGGGGCTCGCCGCACTCAACCCCGCCTTCGTGAATCTGGGAGCGATGCCGGTGGGACCCGCGGGCGAGACTCTGGACCAGATCGCCCGGGCGCGCTATCCCCAGCTCTCCTCGATCCACCACGTCCACACAGCCGGCAACGCCAGCGGCATCGTGGACGGGGCCGCGGCCGTGCTGATCGGCTCGCGCGGCTATGCCGATTCCCATGGCCTGAAACCGCGGGCGCGCATCCGCGCCATGGCCACGATCGGCTCCGAGCCGCTGATCATGCTCACGGCTCCCACCCCGGCCTCGCGCAAGGCGCTCGCCAAGGCCGGCATGGAGGTCGGCGACATCGACCTCTGGGAGATCAACGAGGCCTTCGCCGTGGTGCCGCTGCAGACCATCCGCAGCCTCGGGATCGATCCCGAGCGGGTGAACGTCAACGGCGGCGCGATCGCCCTCGGCCACCCGCTGGGCGCGACCGGCGCGATGCTGCTCGGCACGGCGCTCGACGAGTTGGAGCGGCGCGACCTCAACACCGCCCTGATCACCCTCTGCATCGGCGGCGGCCAGGGGATCGCGACGATTATTGAACGGGTTTAGACGATCGCGTTGAGGGCGTCGATGATCGCCGGCACGACCTTGCTCTCGGTGGCGCGGATGAGGTTGACCGCCTGCGCGGCGAGCCCCATGGGCTGAGTGATCAGCCGGCCCAGGAAAGCGACCTTGTCGTCGATCATCTGCACGGTCAGCGGCCAGGCTGCCGGCGGTTGCATCGAGATCAGGAGGGCATGCAGCCAGGAGTCGTCGCGGGCGGCGTCCATGCTGAAGTCGAGCGCCTCGATGACGTCCTGGCCGCCGATCTTCGCCAGCAGGCCGAGGAGCGGCGAGAAGGTATCGACGGTCACTTCCACCTTGGGGAGGAGGCTGGAGAGGATCTGGTTGATCTTGTCGAAATCGTCGTGGAAGTCCTGGAGCGCGGCCCCCTGGAAGGTCTCGCCGGCGACGACGCCGAGGTCGAGGTTGATGTGGGCGTTGATCCCCACCAGGAGGTCCTGGAGGATGATCAGCCCTCCCGACTGCATCCCCTGGAAGGCCAGCCGCCAGCTCTTCGTCGGCTGCCCGCCGGAGCGCCAGGCGTCGTAGGCCGTGAAGTAGCGGCCGGCGAACAGGGCGTCGAAGCGGTCCATCCGCGGCCCGTTGTCGAAGACGCCGCTGGCGATCCCCTGTCTCACCGTCAGCGTCACCTGCCGGTAGAGCGCCGGGAAGTACCCCAGCGGATCGCTCTTCGCCTTGCAGTCGGCGATGATGCCGTCGAGGATGCGGAGGACGTCGTCGATGCCGTTGGCCTGCATGGCAGGAGCTTATAGCTCGGACGATGAAACCGCCATGCATCCTTCAATGAAGAGGGTTGACTCTCTCGGCGACG
>DASWQX010001206.1:0-2238 GCA_036403495.1 Thermoanaerobaculia bacterium | reverse complement strand
GCCCGAGCGATCGTCGTCTTGCCGACTTGGCGAGCGCCCAGGATCGCGACCACGGGGAACGTCCGGAAAAGCCAGGTCAGGTGCTCGAGGTGCCGGTCGCGAGCGATCATTCCGGCAGTTTACCTTGAAAATCCACCAACTGTTGGGGGATTTTCAAGGCAAACCCCGCCAGCACCGCCTCGAGGCGCCTGTAATCTTTTCGCCTCGGCCGACATACTAGGGCGACAGGCTCGGTGCAGACCATGAAGCCAGAGATCGTCGCCTTTTCCAGCATCCTCGACGGGAAGTACCGTCTGGAGGATCGCCTCGGTGAGGGGACCGCCGGCGTTGTTTACCGCGCCACTCATCTCGGACTCAAGAAGGTCTTCGCGGTCAAACTGCTGAAGCCGGACTCGGCGAGCGATCCCTTCTCGGTCTCCCGCTTCCAGCGGGAAGCCGAGGCGCTCGGACGGCTCCGCCACCCTCATATCGTGGACGTAACCGACTCCGGGATCGATCCCGGGACGGGCACGCTCTACCTGGTGATGGAGCTGCTGGACGGAGAGCCTCTTTCCGAACTCTGCCGGACAGCGGGGCCCCTGCCTCTCGAACGGGCGCTGCCGATCCTCGACGCGATCGCCGCCGCGGTCGACGCGGCTCATGATCAGGGAATCCTCCACCGCGACCTCAAGCCCGGCAACATCCTGCTGTGCGGGACCGACGGGGAGGGGAGGGTGGTGAAGGTGCTGGACTTCGGTCTGGCGGAGATCGCGGGAGTCCCCCTTCCGGCGCCCGGACCCTCGTCCAGAGCCGAGGCGGACGGACGCCTGACCGCGACCGGCGACCTCCTCGGCACGCCGCTCTACGTGGCCCCGGAGGTGATCCGTGGCGCGCGGGCCGGCCGCGCCTCGGACCTCTACTCCTTCGCCGTGATCGCCTACGAGATGCTCGCCGGCGGGCCGCCGTTCCAGGGCTCGACGCGGGAAGTCCTGGCCGGGCACCTCGAAAGGGAGCCGTCGCAGGGAGCGCTCTCCGGCGCGGCATGGAGCGTCCTGCGGGAGTGCCTGGCGAAAGATCCTGGCCGGCGCCCTGCCACGGCCGGCGAGGCCGTCCGCCGGCTCCGCGTTGCCGCCGGCCACGAGCGCCGCGCGCGTTGGCTGCGGGCCGAGGTGCCGCGCCGGGCCCTCCTCTCCGTCCTCTTGGCGGCGGCGGTGGCGACCGCGGGCCTCCTCCTCCCCACCGGCCTGCCGGCCGTCGAGTGCTGGGCCTATGACCTGCGGGCGCGCACCGCGCCGGCGCTCGCCCCCGATCCGCGGATCCTGCTGGTCGCGCTCGACGATCGTTCCACGCCGCTCGCGGACCGCGCGGACGAGATCGGCGGCACGCTCGAACGCATCTTCGCCGCGGGAACGCGCGGCGTGGCGATCGACGTCCTCCTGCACGAGCGGTGGAGCAGGTCTCAGGCCTTCTCGGACCTCGTGCTCCGCCATCCGGAGAGCCTCACCCTCGCCGCCTTCTCGTCCGGAAAGGACGTCCTCGGCACCCAGAGCGTGGCCGGCCTGACCGCGGCGGCCCTGGGGCCGCGAACGACCGCGTCGCTCTTCGGTTTCGTCAACCTGGACGAGGACCCGGACGGCGTGATCCGCCACGGACGAATCCAATTTCGTGATCGTGACGGCGACGAGCGTCCCTCCTGGGCGGCGCGGGCGGCGGAGACGGCGTTCCCTCGCCGCGCCGCCGATCGAAAGGATTTCTGGATCGATCACCGGATCGATCCGGCGGGCTTCGACCGGATCTCCTGGCGGGACGTTCCCGACGCCCTGGCGACGCGGCCCTGGATTTTCCGCGACCGCCTCATCCTGGTGGGAGGCGACGGGGGCGACGACGTTCACCGCGTTCCGCGCCGGGAAGGGAGAGTGTCGGGCCTCGGGCTCCAGGCGTTGCAGGTCGCCACCCTCGCCGCCGGGCTGCCGGTGCGCGCCGCTCCACGCGCCCCCTTCCTGGCCCTCGCGGCTCTCTGGACCGCTTGCGCCGCGGCGGCCGTGCTGCTGCTCCGGAGGCCGGCGCCGATCCTCGCCGTCCTGCTTGGCAGTCTGATGCTCTATCTCTGCCTGTCTATCCCAACCTTCCAGCGGACGGGGCTGCTGTGGCCGGTGACACCTGTTCTCCTGCCGGCTCTGATCGCCCTTGGCTTTGCGGTGATTTTCCGGCGGGTCCTCTCTTCGATTCCGAGGAAGGAAGAAACATGACAGCAACTCT
>DASWQX010001205.1:0-2830 GCA_036403495.1 Thermoanaerobaculia bacterium | reverse complement strand
CATCGAGGTCGGGGATACCCGCGTGCTGGTCGCCGCCAGCGTCGAGAACCGTGTCCCTCCTTTTCTCAAGGACTCCGGCAAAGGGTGGATGACCGCCGAGTACTCGATGCTGCCGCGCGCCACCCACACCCGCAACCAGCGGGAGATCGGCAAACCCTCAGGGAGGACCGCCGAGATCCAGCGCCTGATCGGCCGCAGCCTGCGCGCCGCCGTCGACCTGACGGCGCTCCCCGACCGCACGCTTACCCTCGACTGCGACGTGATCCAGGCCGACGGCGGCACCCGCACCGCCGCGGTCACCGGCGCCTACGTGGCCGCCGTCCTCGCCCTCGCCCGGCTGGCGCTGACGCGGGAGATCACCACCTGGCCGATCCGCGATCCGATCGCCGCGGTCTCCGTCGGCATCGTGGGCGGCACCCCCCGGCTCGACCTCGAATACGTCGAGGACCAGGTCGCCGAGGTCGACATGAACGTCGTCGCCACGGCGGGCGGAGCGCTGGTGGAGATTCAGGGGACGGGAGAGAAGCGGGGCTTCCACCGCGCCGAGCTGGACGCGCTGGTCGACCTCGCCTTCAAGGGGATCGGCGAGCTGGCGGCGGCGCAGACAGCCGTCCTCGCCGCGACGCTCGAAGAGGTGGCGCAGTCGCTCTCGCGCGACCGCCGGAAGCCGGCGGCCCCGAAGTCCGAGAAGGACCTCTGGGGAAGACCCTGAAGGGGGAGCTGGAACACAGACCGACACGGACGAACACCGACGAGCACGGACAAAGGACAGATCTGTCCGTGGTTGTCCGTGTCCGTCCGTGTTCCGTCCGTGTTCTACCTAGTCGACGATGCCCTTGAACTCGACCTCCATGGTCGGCACCTTCGGGCTGTCGGTGTGGAGGGTGAGCTTGCCATGGAAGGGCCCCTTGCCGAGCTCCGGGTTGAGGATCACGCGCACCTGGTAGACGCGCCCCTCCTCCAGCGTCTCGAGCTTGGTCTCGATCCCCTTCGGCAGGTTGGGATCGATGCTCGTCACCTTGATCGGCTCGGTGGCGAAGTTGCGGATGCTGAGCGCCTTCTTCAGGGGCTCCTTGAGCTCGATCTTGCCGAAATCGGCCGTCGGCGGCGTCACCGCGATCACCGGCCGCACGAAGCCGGAGATCGGGATCTGCACGGTCTGTTGCTTGGGGTGGTTGGTGTGGATGGTCACATAGTCGGCCAGCGGCCCCACCTTGGCGTTGTTGGCGAGCTTCATCTCGACCTTCCACTGCTTGCCCTTGACATCGGGGAGACGCTCCTCGGGCTTGGCCTCGTGGTAGGTGACCGTCATATAGGGGAAGGGCGAGTCGGCGCCGGTGATGTCCCACGAGGTGCCGTCCGGCGCCCACAGCGTCTGCGCGATGTTCCCCTCCTGGGGCTCGCCCTGGACGGTGATGTAGCGCGCGTAGCCCGGCTTGACCGAGATGTAGGGCTCGACCTTGGCGTGGATCGACAGCTCGATCTGCGGGTGGTCGGGGTCGTTGGTGAAGACCGTGACCCCCTTGGAGATCGGGCCGCTGAAGGTCGACGAGTCGACCACCGCGTGCACCTTGCCGGTGGCGCCCGGCTTGATCAGCTTGTCGAACTCGGCGACCGTGCAGCCGCAGGCAGGCTGGACGTTGGTGATCGTGAGATCCGCGTCCCCCTCGTTCTTGATCGCGAAGTCGTGAATGATCTTCTGGCCCTTCGGGACCGTGCCGACGTCCTTGACCGGCTCGGCGACCACGGCCTTCGGCTTCCCCTTGGCCGGCGCGTCGGCGGCCATCAGCGCAGCGGCGGCCCAAAGGACGGCGCAAAGTGCCAAAATGACAGTCTTCATGTGACGTTGCATGCGTCCTGCTCCTTCTTCGACGTGGATGAAAGCTCCGGGAATGCTACACTCCCGACTCCCGAAACGAGAAACTCCGCCTGTGAATCCTTCCAAGCTCGACATTTACTGCCTGGCGATTGGTGGTACAGGGATGGCGCCTCTCGCCTGCCTTTTGCAAGAGCAGGGCCACCGGGTCCGCGGCACCGACGGACCGCTCTATCCCCCCATGAGCACGCTGCTGGAGCGGGCCGGGATCAGTCCCGCCGAGGGCTACGACGCCGCCCATCTTGACCCCCAACCTGCGGAGCCCCGGCCCGATCTGGTGGTCATCGGCAACGCCATCCACCGCGACAACCCCGAGGCGGTCGCTGCCGAGAGGCTCGGGCTCCCCATCGTCTCGATGCCGCAGGCGCTCTCCCGCTTCTTCCTCGACCACCACCGCTCCCTGGTGGTGGCGGGCACCCACGGCAAGACCACCACCACGGCGATGGCGGCCTGGGTCTACACCGCCTGCGGCCGCGACCCCGGCTACCTGATCGGCGGCGCCCCCAAGGACTTGCCGACGAGCTTCCACGACGGCGCCGGCGACAGCTTCATCGTCGAGGGGGACGAGTACAACGCCGCCTACTTCGACCGCGGCCCCAAGTTCCTCCACTACCAGCCCGAGACGCTGCTGCTGACCAGCGCCGAGTACGACCACGCCGACCTCTACGCGACCCCGGAGGCGCTCTGGGACGCCTATGAACGGTTGATCGCGCTGCTCCCCGCGGACGGCCTGCTGGTCGCCTGCGGCGATGTTTCGGGAAATAGGCCCAAAGTTCGCGAGCTCGCCGCCCGGGCCCGCTGCCGGACGCTCTTCTACGGCCTCGAGGAGGGCAACGAGCTCCGCCCGCTGGGGGGGATCGAGGAGCTGCCGGAGGCGAGCCGCTTTCGCGTCCACGACGCCGAGGCCGGCGAGGTCGAGGTCACCCTGCCGCTCGCCGGCGGCCACAACGTCGC
>DASWQX010001204.1:0-3602 GCA_036403495.1 Thermoanaerobaculia bacterium | reverse complement strand
GATCGCCGAGTTGGAGGAGATGAAGGCGCGCACCGGCGCCGCCGCCAGCGCCCGGGCCGGCATCGATTTCAACGCCACCGACCGCAAGACCAAGAAGCTGCTGGTGACCGAAGGGCTCTCCAAGTCGTTCGATGGCCGGCGGATCGTCCACAACCTTGACGTCAAGCTCACCCCCGGCATGCGGCTCGGCCTGCTGGGGCCGAACGGCAGTGGCAAGACCACGCTGCTCTCGCTGCTCGACGGCACCCTGGAGCCCGACGCCGGCACGATCCAGCGGGCGGACTGGCTGCGCACCGTGCGCTTCGAGCAGAGCCGCGACACGCTGGACAAGCGGGCCACCCTCCGCCGTGCGCTGGCGCCGGAGGGGGACTCGGTGCTCTATCAGGACCGCTCGATCCACGTCGCCGCCTGGGCCAAGCGCTTCCTGTTCAGCACTGAGCAGCTCGACACCCCGGTCTCGCGCCTCTCCGGCGGCGAGCAGGCGCGCATCCTGATCGCCCGCCTGATGCTCCGCCCGGCGGACCTGCTGTTCCTCGACGAGCCGACCAACGACCTAGACATCCCGACGCTGGAGGTGCTGGAGGACAGTCTGCAGGAGTTCCCCGGCGCGCTGGTGCTGGTCACCCACGACCGCTACCTGCTGGAGAGCGTCTCGACCGTCGTCCTCGCCCTCGACGGCCAGGGGAATTCCGAGTACTTCGCCGACTACGCCCAGTGGGAATCGGCCCGCCAGTCCGCCCCGCCGCCCTCGAAATCCACCGCCAAGGCGGCACCGCCGAAGCCGGCCGCCAAGGACGCCAAGCGTCTCTCCTACAAGGAGAAGCAGGAGTGGGAGCAGATGGAGGCCCGCATCCTCATCGCCGAAGGGAACCTCGAAACCGCCCAGGCCGCCGTCGAGGACCCCGCCGTGGCCACCGACCCGGCGGCGCTCCAGGAGCGCTGCAACGCGCTGGAGGTGGCCCGGCGGGAGGTGGAGCGGCTGTACGCGCGGTGGGCGGAGTTGGAGGGGAAGCAGGCGTCCGAGGTCTGAGGCTTCGATCGGGCATCCGTGGCCTGCGACCTCATCCCCAACCCTTCTCCTGAAGGAGAAGGGGGACGACTGCGATGCGGCCCCAGCCGGGCCCTCCCTCTCCTTCAGGAGAGGGACCGAGGGTGAGGTCGCAGGCCACGAACGCTGTGGTCAAGCGCCGAAAACCCTCCCACCTCTACCCCCCGCCCTACCAGTCCCTTCCGGATCTCCGGATCGCACAGCGCCGCCGTTTCCCGCTCCCAGCCGTACCCCCAGCCGTAGACGGCCTCCAACGTCGCGTCGCCGATCCCGGGATGGCAGACCAGCTCGGTCGTGCCCTCAACATCGCCCAGGATTCGCGCGAGCCTCTGCGGAGTCAGCCGTCCGGCGTCGAGGATGCCCACGGTGCGGTCCGCCGCGCGGATTTCTGTCTTCCCCAGCTTTCGCCGCGCCTGGCGGCCGATGGCGTTGAGAATCCCGATCTCCAGCCCCCGCGGCGAGAGGGAGGCCGCGGGATCGCGGGGGATGCGGACCCAGGGGATGCCGTACTCCCCGGCGAGGCGGAGGACGACCTCGAAGATCCGCGGCAGGACGTGCAGGTGCTGGTGGCTGTTGGCATGGACGAGCCGGAGGCCCGCCGCGAGGAGGCGCTCGATCTGGCGGCGGAGCTCGGCTTCGAGCTCCCCCGGATCGATTCGGCCCAGGGCATAGCGGACGGCGAAGGCGCGGAAGCCCGGCAGGAAAGCGCCGTTCGCGCCGACGAGGGAGGGCACCCGGTCCGGCGGCGAGAACGGGCGCTCGCCCACGAAGGTGAGGTGGACTCCGAGGTCGAGGCGCGGGCGGTCGCGCAGGCGGTCGATCGCGTCGCCGAGGGCATTACCGGTGGCGACGAGGCTGCAGGCGGTGACGATCCCCTCGTCGTGAGCCTTCAGGGCGCCGAGGGTCAGGCCGGGGTGAAGGCCGACGTCGTCGGCCGTGACGACGAGCCGGCGCAAGCTCAATGGCCCGGCGTGGGGACCTCGATGGGCTCCGTGATGCCGGACTCCATCGGTTGGCCGCGGCGTTGCGGGTGGCGCATCTCGGGGTAGAGCGTCACCAGCTCGCGGAGGATCTTGAGGATGACCGCGGGCGAGGAGAGCGTCGATTTCCCGCGCGAGCGGGGGAAGTAGTCGAGGCCGAGCTGCTGGATCACGAAGCCGAGGTTCTTCGCCTTGACGATCAGCTCGGCGTCGATCAGCGAGCCCTCGGATTTCAGCTCGATCGCCTCCAGCACCTCGCGGCGGATCAGCTTGAAGGAGAAGTTGATGTCCCGGTGGGGCCAGCCGAAGAGGAGGCCGATCAGGGAGTTGTAGAGATAGGAGTAGATCGTGCGGCGGAGCCCTTCGCCGGTGCGGTCGAAGCGGTAGCCGGCGATCAGGTCGGCCCGTGTCACCGTCATCGCCCGCAGGGCGGGGCCGATCGTCTCGGGATCGAACGGCAGGTCGGCGTCCATGTAGAGCACGACGTCCTTGCGGGCGGCGGCGAAGCCGGTCTTGAGCGTCGCTCCGAGCTTGCGGTTCACCGGGTGGCGGAGCAGGCGGATGCGCGGCTCGGTGGCCGCTTCCCGCTCGACGATCGCGGCCGAGCGGTCCTCGGAGGCGTCGTCGACCACCACGATCTCCCAGTCCTCGCCGCAGTGGCGGGCCAGGGCGCCGATCGCGCAGGCGAGCGCGTGCTCGATGTTCTCTTCCTCGTTGAACATCGGGATGACGAGCGAGAGCGACGGCGGTTTCGGCATGGCGGGGCTTGACCTCAGCTTAGCGGGCGATCCGTTCGACGGCAAGGAGCTGCACGGCGAGCGGGCGGGAATCGCCATGTCCGGGCACGAACGAGCGGGCCGACCGGATGTCGATCTCGAAGCGGCCGGGGCCGGGAAGCGGCAGCTCGACCGTCCGCTTGGCGCCACGCGGGATTTCGACGGTCACGGCGCGATCGGGGGTGCCCGGGACGCTTGCCAGCGAGACGGTGACGGTGTTCGACGCCAGCGGCGAGGTGGGATCGAGCCCCAGGTCGACGCGGACCGACCGGTACGACCGGCGCGGGAAGATCTGCACCGCCGCGTCGGCGGCCAGCCAGCGCCAGCGGGCGTCGAGCAGGCTGGGCTCCCAGTTGTAGATACCGCGCAGGCTCTTGAAGCGGTGGTCGAGCGGTATCGGGCTGAGCGAGACCACGCGGTAATGATCGCGGGTCAGCTTGTGGTAGGCGTCGCTCTCCGGCCAGCGGAAGGTCACCGCTCCGGGCCAGCGGCTCTCCCCCTCGGCGTAGAGCCAGGCCTGGGCGCCGGGACGGAGGGCGGAGTGATGGAAGCCGTCCTCGATCAGCGAGAGGTCGAACCCCTTGACCAGGTAAGCGGCGTGGGCGGCCAGGTTGTCGTCCACCAGGACCACCGATTTCGGCGGCACGTGGCGCTCCAGCCAGCGCACCGCGGCGACCGGCGGGGAGGCCGACCGGGTGCGCGCGGCGAGCACCGGCCAGGCATAGACGATCGCCACCGCCGCCACCGCCGCCGGGGCGAGCCAGGCCGCCGCCGGCACCCTGGCACGGCGGGCCAGGG
>DASWQX010001203.1:0-6429 GCA_036403495.1 Thermoanaerobaculia bacterium | reverse complement strand
CCTCCGGTCGCGAGAAGAAGCAGGCCGAGAGCGACGACTCTTCGCCAGGGTTCGAAGGTCTTCATCGCGGAATGCCAAGCTTTTCCACGGCGGAAGGGCAGGCAGGAACCGATCGGTTTCCGAAGATGACTATGGCGCCTGACGGCGATCCCTTACGGGAAGTGCGGGCAGGTCTTCGTCGCGAAGCACGCGTGGCGGTCGCAGTCCGCATAGCCGCAGGCCAGGCAGCAGATCTGGCCCACCGGACACTGCGCGCTGCTGGTGCAGCCGGAGGCGAGCGCGGGAGCCGGCGGGAGCCCGCCCAGGTCGCCCGCGGACGGAGCGGACAGGGTGGCGAGGAAGTCCGCGACGTCCACGGCAGCGGCGGCGGTCACCTGCGGGCCGGGGCTCACGGCGGCCGGCTGCGTCTGGGCCATGCCCTGAGCCGTGGCGAAAACGGCGAAGAGAGCCACGAGGAGCAGGACGAGGGGCCAGCAACGCGATTGAGGCTGGGAGGTCAGGCTGGATGAGAGTTGCATGATGGGATCCTCCATGTTGTCATGCGTATCGTACCACCCACCAACTCGCGATAGAATCCTCGTCCCAAGACAAGGAGAATCGCCATGGCGCACCGTCCCGCAACGCTCGCCGCATCCCTGATGTGTGGTTTCTTGGCCTCATGGACAGGCACGATGGCGCAGGCACAGGAGGCGGCTCGCCCGGCGCCGGCGGTCCCCTGGGAGCGGATCGAGGCGGGCCTGAGCCGCTTGGCGGCCGGCGACGGCGAGGGGGCCGAGGCCGCCTTCCGCGAGGCCCGGAAAGGCGACGACAGCAGCGTCGCCGACCTCTTCGCGCAGCTCACCCGGGCGTACGTCGCCTTCAACCGTCCGGGCGAGTATCGGCCGACCGCTTCGATCAAGGCCAGCGAGCGGCTCGAAGCCGCCAACCGGGACTTCTATCGGCAACACATCCCTCCCGCAGTCCTCGGCGACGCCCTGGCCCGGATCCGCAAGGCCCTGAAGCAGGCGCCCCCGGAAGAAGCATCGCCGTCCCTGCTTCGCCCCCTTCTCTGCAACGTCCGGCTGCTGGCCCGCGATCGTGCGACGGACGGCGAGCCGGTCCTGGAGCAGACCGGGAAGGATACGGGCTCTCTGGTCCATCCGAAGCCGGTGTTCGCGCCTATGCCGCCCTATACCGAATCGGCGCGGAGAGACCGGATCAAGGGGAGCGTGGTGATGGAGGTGGTCACGGATTCGGAGGGGTGCCCGGCGTCGGCGAAGGTGCTCAAGCCGCTCTCCCGGGGCTTGGCGGAACAGGCCGTGGCCTCCTGGAACTGGTGGGCCTACCAGCCGGCTCGGTACGACGGGGCCGCGGTCGGGTTCAAGTATGTCCTCTCCTTCGGCTTTGCTATCCAGTGAGAGGCGTGGCGGAGCCGCATTGGCCGTTTGGAGCTGGAGTTGAGCGAGTAGAGGGAAAGTGGTACTTTCCCTCCATGGCCATAGCCACGACTTTCTTGACCCTGGACAAGAAGGGCCGCACGACCCTTCCGGAGGAGGTACGCCAAGCGCTGGGTGTGGCGGCCGGGGATTTCCTCCTCTTGGAGCGTACGGACCGCGGTACGTATGAGTTGGTGCCGGCGACTCTCGTGCCCAACGACCAACTCTGGTTTCACCATCCGGAGATGCAGGCTCGCATCCGCCGCGCCGAAGGGGAGATCGCCGCTGGCGGGTCGACCCGGACCGAGACGCCGGCTGAGGCGCAGGCTCTTCTCGATAGCCTGAAGAAGCAGCCGCGCCCGCGGCATTGAGACGGGATGGCGCGCAAGCAGACCTTTCTTGCCGCGGTCTGGTCGGACCTCTGGAAGGAGCGCTACGCCAAGCTGAGCTCCGAGCGGCAAACCGCTTGCGATGAGGCGGCGATGGCGTTGATCAAGCAGAGTGCCTCCTCAGGTCTGAGAATCAAGCCGATCCAGCCCGCCAAATACTACTTGGAAGCTCGGATCAACAGCGGCGATCGAATCGTCTTCCGGCTCGCGGAGGGGACGATCTTCTTCGTCGACGTGGTCGCGCACGACGACATCGCGCGGTACGGAAAGCGCGTCCAGTAGGGACACTGTCCCCGACACGAGGGGAAGGCGCCCGGACGCTGTGGGGAATGTCTCTCCCCCCAAGGGAATCGTCCCGCCGGCAGGACGAACGTCCCAGACGGCGAGGGGAACGTCTCAGACGGCTGGGGGAACGTCCCAGATGGTTGGACGAATGTCCCAGACGGCTGGGGGAATGTTCCAGATGGCTAACCGAATGTTCCAGATGGCGGGGAGAATGTTCCAGATGGTCGGGGGAATGTTCCAGATGGCTGGAAGAATGTTCCAGATGGTCGGGGGAATGTTCCAGATGGCTGGACGAATGTTCCAACCGGTTGGGGGAACGTTCCAGAAGCTTGTTGAGACGTTCTCCCCGTTGGGGAAGACGTTCTCCCCGCTGGGGAAGACACTTTCCCCGCCGGGGGGCACATTTTCCCCGCTGGGGGGGACATTTTCCCCGTGGGGGGAGACATTCCCCCTGGCAAACGGAGCCTCTCCCCGTCTGCCGCGGCCTCAAGACGGCGTGGGCTGGCGGATTTTGCGGTAGAAACTGGCGCGCCCACCGAGCCCTTGCGTCCCGATCTCGAGGATGCCGTCCATCTGGAGCTCCCGGAGGACGCGGTGCAGGGTGCTACGGTGCGGCTTGTAGCCCAGGGCGCGGCAGAGATCGCTCTTCTGGAACTCCTCCCCCATCAGCGCGAGGGCCGCCTCCACGTCGTTATGGAGCTCTCCGGCCTCGAGCCTCCTGCTCTGGGAGGCCGCGGGAGCGACCGGCTCCGGCTGGGGTTCGGGCGTGGCCGGACGGCTCGCGGGGGCCGGCGCCGTCTCCTCCTGCCACTTGGCATCCAGAGCCTCCACCTTCGCCCGGTGCCCCGCATGGAGCATCTCCATGCCGACGCGAAGCTCCTCGTCGAGCTGTCGCCGCAATCGCTGGTATTCGCCCTGGTTCAAGTCGGTCTCCTCGGGTCGCCTCGTGCGAGGAGGGTAGTGCCGGTTTCGAGCGGGCGCAAGGGGGCGGATCGAGCCCGACGCTTGGATCCTGGACTACAGCGCGCCGTCTCCCGCTTCGAACTGAAGTCTGGGATCTCCCTCGGCGCTGCGGAGATAGGCGGCGACCCTCGCCACCAGCTCCGCGCCGGCTCTCTCGGTTTCCACGGCCTGCCGGAAGAAGCTGAGGGCGGCCAGCGCCTCCCGGTGGATGTGCCGCGAGGCGAAGATCGGCACCATCTCGGCGGCGAGCCGTTTCAGATCCTCAGTCCGCCTCTGCTCGGCATAGAGCAGCGCGAGCTCCAGCGAGACCAGGGCCGTATCATAGGGGATCCCCTCCGCGATGAAGCCGTCCCGCGCGGCCAGGAGCTGTGCCTCGGCTCGCCGGAGCTGCCCAAGACCCTTGGCGATCTTCCCCCGGACCCATCTCCGGCGGTTCTGAACCCAGGGCTCGTTGAAGCTGCGATAGAGCGGGCGGGCATCGAGATAGAGGCGTTGGGCCTCCATGAACTGGCCGATCTCGGTGAGATAGAAGACCAGATTGTGGCGGGCGCACAAGAGCAGGCGGGGTTCCCTTTCGGGATCGATCAGCTCCACAGCTCTTCGAAGAGTAACAACAGCTTGCCCAGGATCGGTCATCTGGTTGTAGACAATGGACATCTTGACAAGGGACCGCCCGGCCCTGTGCTGCTCTCCGTGACTGAGGAAGAGGTCTACCGCCCGTTGTAGGAAGCGCAGGGCGTCGCCGAAGCGGCGCTGATCTCTCCGAAGAGAAGCCTTGAGGTCCAAGAAGATCGCGCGCTCCAGTCCATCTCGCGTTCCCTTCTTCAGTTGTTGATAGGCCTGGATGAGCGCTTCCTCGGCTCCCTGAAAATCGGACCGGATCCGGCAGGCGTTGCCCACAAAGGCCCAGGTCCGCGCCCGGAGGTCCGCGATCCGCTCGGCGCCATACCGTCCGCGGTCCAGGTGATCGGAGAGACGCAACGCCAGCAAGCCCAGATGCTCGCCGAAAGCCGGGTCTTGGATGCAGGCTTCGAGGCTCCTCTCCACCAGCAGCTCGAAGACGCCCCAGGTCTGGAAACGCGGGGAATCGCGCAAAAGGAGGTCGCGCTCCGCGGCGGGTTGATCCAGAAGCTCCACAAAGAGGCCGGGGGCATCCTCCCGTTCTTTCCGAAGGGCGGTTTCCCACTCGGCGAGAGCGCGCCGGCTTTCGGCGTCGCCGGCGGATTTGTGGGTCCCGGTCATCTCCTGAAGAAGGGGCCGCGGCAGGTAGTGGAGCCGCGAACGGCAGTAGAGGCACCAGCCCAGGTGCCGCAGGAGCGACCGGTCGCGATCGTCGAGCGACAGCACGAATTCCTCCAGGACGTCGTCATTCGGGTGGATCTTCACGCCGCTCCTCCTTCCGCCGCCGCCGGCAGCTCTCGATGATGGTCCGTAGCAGCCACCCTTCCGGATCCTCGTGCCGCAGCCGGCTCTTGGCGAGGAGCGTGCGGCAGGCGTCGTCGACGATCTCCCGAGCCCGGGGCACCGGCACGCGGTAGGCGTTGAACACCGCCGGCAACACCGGAGAGAGCCGTTCGAGGATCTCGACATACGAGTCGGTGGATCGTTCCATGGCGCGATAGGGTAGCATCTCTCTACTATCTATGTTGCCGCAGACCCGCGATTCGTGACAAGAGGGAAGAAGAAAACGCCGGTTCCTGGAAACCGGCGTCTTCCCGGAGGCGGTGACTTCTAGCCGTCGGGATCCATCTCGCCCCCCGCGTTGGATGTAGGGAGCGGGGTGAAGAGGTTGTGGCGGGCGCCGTCGGGGTCCATGTCGCCCCCCTCCTTGAGGGGGACGCCGTTGGGGTCCATTTCGCCTCCCGCCTTGCTCCAGTGGGGAAGGGACGACGCCACCCACTGCCAGAGCGCATCCAGGAACCCCGCGGGCGCCGGATGGACGGCCAAGGGACGGGCGTGGACCGCGCCGGCCGCCAGGACCGGCAGGGCCAGAGCGAGGGCGACGGAACGGATCGTTCGCTGCATCATCAGACCTCTCCTCTCCAGGCGGCCGCGCGTCCGGCCCTCATGACCGGATAGGGCCGCCCTGATGGAAGAGTGCCAGTTTTTCCCCGGCGAAAGCCGATCGGGGCGAGGTAGGTTTGGCCTACCGAGGGGGCGGCGGGCAGGATTCAGGGGTTTCCGGGCAACCTATCGAGTTTCGCCGAAGTACAGCGTATGCCCTTGATCGTCTTTGATGACGAGCTCTTTCGTTCCCCAGGCGGTCTCGTGTACGTCTTCCACTAGATGAACTCCGTTTCTCTTCAACGCCTCTGCCGTGGCTACGGCGTCGTCCGTTCCAAAATAGAGATGGAAGTGTCCCCTCTCATCCACGAATTCGATGGAGGGGTCCTTCTCGTCGACGAGCTTCAGATGGAAGAGCTGATCGCCGGCCCGAATGCCCGCGTAGAAATCCTGGTACTGGAACTCGAGCGTTAATCCTACCTTGGTGGTGTAAAAATCTATGGATGCAGCCAGGTCCGTGGTCCGGAGTTGTGCGATGGCGCTCGATATCTTCATTGTCCCTCCGAGTCGCTTGAGACCCCTCGCGGAGGGCGAGGGGTTTCCTTGAAACAGGGCGGTTTACTTCAGGGCGTCGAGCGCCGCGCGGCGCTTCGCGTTGCCGGGATGCTACTTGAGGTCGGTTTCGCCCTTGCCCCAGGCAGAGTTTCAGGCCTTGCACCTGGAAAAAGCGAACCCTGACCCGCCGGATTGCCATCGGCGGGTTGCTGCCGTGTCGCGACCGTAGAGGGTGGCGCCAGAGCGGCCAACTCGGCGTCGTGCCGAATCGTGTGGCACGCATGGTCGGCAGCGAGATAGACGACTACGGGCTTCCCGGCCGCGAGAAGTCGCCGGATATTGAAAAGAGTGCCCTTGCTCTTCCCATCCCAAAGCATGAAGCCGCATTCGGCGTCAGCGGCCATCGCGGCATCCTTAAGAGCGTAATAGTCGAAGCCGCGCTGATTGGTAGCCTCAACCGACCGGACGGGCCACCGGCCGACGTTGTTCCGACAATCCGCATTTGTGCAGTAGACGGTCACGGACCGATAACCGCGCTCTGCGAGATAGGCTTGGACCGCTCGATCGCCGCCGTTGGCGTCACCGATGATCACGGCATTCTTGCGCTCCATAATGTTGTCTAACCGGCCACGGATCACAGAGTTTAGCCGGGACAAACGGCGGGAACCCCCGATGAATACCACGCTCATGATGAGCTCCGGGTACGGGTCGGGCAGAAGGCGTAAACCTCGCGCACCTTCCCTTGGCTGATGAGCGAAGCCGTGACGGCGTTCAGTGTCGCGCCGGACCTGTAGAGATCATCGACGAGGAGCACCGCC
>DASWQX010001202.1:0-7342 GCA_036403495.1 Thermoanaerobaculia bacterium | reverse complement strand
AGCCGAAGCCGAGCCCGAAGTAGGCGAGCCCGAACCCGCGCCCAGGTGTCACCACATCCGGGGGTCGAAGGAGAACGGCTCGGGATGGCGGATCTGAAGTTTCGAGAAATCCGGGTGGGCGGGATTGATCAGCACGTTCATCTCGTGAGGGATGACCACGGAGGGAACCTGGAGGATCACGGAACGCGCGGAGCGGACCCAATCGGTGCCGAGGTCCCGCAACGGCTCTGGGGCCGGATAGGAACGCCAGTTTCCCGGCAGCGTCTCGACCTCCAAAGTCTCCAGCGCCAGACGGGCCGGTAGATCGGCGGCGACTGCGACCAGGTCCGGCGGAGCCAGGTCGGGCTCGAGGTGGACGAAGCACTCCATGGCCGCGAGCGACAGGGTCCAGGAGCCGTAGGCTACGGCCGTGCCCGGCTGGTTCCAGCGGCCGCCATAGAGCCGGGCCCCCTCGCCGTCGTAGGCGCGTCCGCCGAATCGCGCCGAGGTGATCCGCCAGATCGTCCGGCCCCCCGTACGCGGCAGCATCAGCTATAGACGCCGTACTCGATCCGGCCGAGCACCTCCTCGACCTGCCGGCTGCCCAGATCCGTATCGAGCAATTCCAGCGGCGGCTTCCCTCCGAGCGCCCGATTTTCCGTGTGCAGCCAGCGCGAGGCCTTGCCGTCGCCACCGAGGACCTCTGAGGCCTGCGAGGCGATGCGGACGAGCCGGAACAGGCGGTCCGATTCATCGCGTCTCAGCCGGCTCTCCTGCTTGCGGCGGGCAAACGTGCGCAGGGGCAGATCGAGCGCCGAGGAGATCTCCTCCCGGTTGAGACCGAACCGCGCCATCACCTTCTCTAGAGAGGCGAAGGGAAGCCCCTCGCGAATCCAGTTTTTCAGATCCTCGAACGAATCGATACGGCGGCTGTTCTCCGGCCCGCCCAAAGCTTCCACGATCTCTGCTGTCGCCGGCAAGGAAGCACCTCCTTTGCCAATTGGCATTCAGTATACCGCCACACGGCATCAGCCGCCAACCCTTATCGTCTCCTCGCCAGATCATGAGAGACTTTCCGCGATGGAACCCGATCTCAGCCTTCTCGAGAGCAAGCGCAGCTATCTCGTCCCGGTCCTCCTGGTCGTCACCCTCTGCGTCCTGAGCATCGCCGCGCTGGTCCTCTCGCCGCCGCGCAAGCCCCGGAAGCTGCCGCCGGAGCCCCCCGCGCCGCCGGCCGCGCGAGGGCCGCTCTACGTGACCGTCGTGCCGCCGGCCGACGAGGGGTGGTGCTGCCTCGGCGGACAGCTCGCCGCCGCCACCCGGCCCGGCTGCGCCACCGCCAAGGGCGCCTTCTTCACCGACGAGGGGGAGGGGAAGAAGTCCTGCCCGACGACCGCGTCTACAGCGAAGTCCGGATCGCCCAGAGGTCGGGGAACAGGGACTTGAACAGGGTGTTCTTGAGGTACTCGACGCCGGCCGAGCCGCCGGTGCCGATCTTCATGCCGATCGTGCGCTGCACCATCTTGACGTGGCGATAGCGCCACTCCTGCAGCCCCTCGTCGAGATCGACCATCCGCTCGCAGACCTCGCGGTTCGCCGGGTCGGACTGATAGATCGTCACCAGGGTCCGCTGTACCCGTTCGTCCTCGGCGGGAGGCTCCCCGACGTCCCGGCCCAGCACGTCCTCGGGGACGGCGTAGCCGTTGAGGGAGAGGAAGCGCAGGAAGTCGTTGTAGAGGCTCGGCTCGTGGAGCCGCTGCTCGACGCGCCGGCGCTCCTCGCTCTCCTCGGGAATGTGATGAGCCATCCCCTGCCGGCGATCCCCCAGCGCCGCCTCCAACTCGCGGAACTGCACCGACTGGAAGCCGCTCGCCGTGTCGAGCCGGTCGCGGAAGGACGAGAACGACACCGGCGTCATCGTCTCCAGGATGTCCACCTGCGAGACCAGCGTCTTGAAAATCGTCAGGATCCGCTTGAGCGTCGAGAGCACCAGCGGCCGGTCGTTCCCCTCGAAGGAGCGCCGGAGCAGGTCGACCTCGTGGAGCACCTGCTTGAACCAGAGCTCGTAGACCTGGTGGATGACGATGAACAGCATCTCGTCGTGCTCCTCGCCGCCGGACGTGCCGCCGGACGCCGGGGTCTGGAGGTCGAGGAGCTCGTCAAGGCGGAGATAGCTGGTGTAGGTGTAAGGCATGGGCCTCCTCTCGGGAAAGGCTATGGTACCGGGAGGAGGGGGTCAAGGCGTCTTCAGATCAGCCCGCGCGACGCGAGCTCGTCCTTCAGATAGGCATAGTAGATCGGCGCGACGATCAGGCCCGCCATGCCGAAGGCGGACTCCATGACCAGCATCGCCAGCAGGAGCTCCCAGGCGCGGGCGTTGATCTGGCTCCCCACGATCCTTGCGTTGAGGAAGTATTCGAGCTTGTGGATCACGATCAGGAAGACCAGCGAGCCGAGCGCGGCGCCGCCCGAGTAGGACAGGCTGACAATGACGATCACCGTGTTCGAGATCAGGTTGCCGACCACCGGCAGCAGCCCGACGAGGAAAGTGAGAACGATCAGCGTCTTGACCAGCGGCAGATGGACGCCAAGCAGGGGGAGCAGCACGACGAGATAGAGCGTGGTCAGGAAGGTATTGAGCGCCGAGATCCGCACCTGGGCGAAGACGATACGCCGGAAGGCGCCGCCGAGGCGGCGGGCGCGCTCGGTCAGCGCCAGGGCGAGCGGTCCGCGGGCTCCGGGCCGCGCCACCTCGCCCAGCGCGAGGAGAGCGCCGATCACCATGCCGATCAGCGCGTGTACGAAGCCGCGGCCGATCTGGGCCCCGAGGATCTGCAGCTCTCCGGCGTGGACGCGCAGCCAGGTGACCCCGATGGTCCTCAGCTCCTCGGCGTTGTCTGGAATCTGCCCGGCGATCCAGGGCGGGAGGTGCGCCCTGGAGGTATCGAGGATGTCCGCCATCTGGGCGAGCAGCGCCGGCAGGCTGGCCAGGGCGCCGCGGCCACGGAAGAAGGCGATGATGCCGACGACGATGAGACTCAGGGCCCCGACCACCAGCACGGCCAGGATCACCGCCGCCCACCGCTTCCCCGCCTCCCGCCGGCCGCGGACGAAGGAGAGCTTGTCGCCCAGCACGCGGACCAACTCGTAGGCCGCGAGCCCCCAGAGCAACGCCGATAGCAGGCGGAGATGGAGGACCAGGAACAGCGCCACCAGGGCGAGAATCCAGGCGGCGATCTCGAAGGGCGAAGGGCGCCGCGGCGCTACGTCGTCAGTTCCGGCATCGATCATGCCGGAGATCGTATCGCGAGTGCCCACTCCCCCCGGCCAAACCGCCGGTCAGCGGTTGTACGGCGACGGGCTGACCCAGCGGAAGGGGCGGCTCACCAGCGGGATCCTGGCGCTGTCGACGAGGTGCAGGCTCGCCTCGAGACGATGGCCGTCGAACATCCCCGCCACCGTCAGGCGGTCCGCCGCGGGCTGGCCGTAGGAGAGGACCGATTTCCACTTGGGGTCCGGCGGCCAGGTCAGCGCCAGCGTCTTGCGGGCGGCGTCCAGCTCGAGGGTGTACGGCCGGCGCGATTCGTTCGGCGACTGCACCGCCATCACACCGGGAAAGTCGAAGATCAGGTTTTGCCACCGCAGCCCGTCGGCCGTCTGCGCATCGCGGCCGTGGCCGTCGATGCTGAGATCATCGACCCGCCAGATGCCGTACAGCGGCGTCTGGACCGCGCCCTCGTAGAGCTTCCAATACTCGTAGCCCATCTTCAGTTGGTAGCCGGTATAGCCGACGGCCACCAACCCTTGCAGGGCCAGCGCCGCGAGCCGCGCCCAGCGGCGATGGAAGAACGCCCGGTCGGCGCGCGGGACGACCGCCCGGCGGAGCACCAGCAGATCCCAGAGCCGCCGCAGGTCGGGAGCGGCGAGGAAAAGGGCGAACAGCAGCAGGTGCGACGAGAGGAGCTTGACCGGCACGTCGTAGCAGAAGTTGAGCGCCACCACGTTGGTGAGCACGGCGACGGCGGCCAGCGCTCCCAGCGTCGCGGTGCGGCGGAACAGCAGCAGAATGCCGCTCGCCAGCTCCAGCGCCCCCGAGAAGATCGAGTAGGGGATCGAGGCGCCCATGAAGGTCCAGAGCAGCCCCATCGGCGAGGCGTCCCCGAACGGCTGCATCAGGCGGCTGAGCGGCGGCCGCGGAAACTGCGTGGGGACGACCTTGGATGCTCCGTAGCCGATCAGGATGACGCCGAGCCCGATGCGGACGAAGATTCGCAGCGCTTCGTAGAGCCGCGTGTAGTGCGTCCGCCGGCGGTCGAGGAGGGTCCAGACCAGCGCCACGGCGAGGGAGAGCACCAGGAAGCAGAGGGTCTCCACCCAGTCGAACATCGAGTCGCTGCTGCCGGTGAGGTTGTGCGGCGCCTTGACGTGGAGGATGTGACGGCCGATCCAGGGCACGGCGGCGGACCAGAGGTCCATGTACCAGCCGCCGATGTCGGCGTGAGGGAGGGAATTCAGCAGGTCCAGGTAGGCCGGGATGAGCTGCAGGATCAGGTAGCAGAACGCGAATCGGAAGAGGAACCGCCGGAGCGGGCTCCAGGCCGGTGCAACGGGTTCGTCCTCGGGCCTCGTTTCCAGGGGCATGCTCATCGTCCTCTCTCCTCCGCCAGGCTCGGTTCTACGAAGGCAGCCCGGGAAAGTTGCTTGACAGGGAGGGCCCACGCTGCCAAGATTTGAACGATGGTTCAAATCTCCGCCGCTCGCCGGCCGATATCTCGCGACAGCCGCGACAAGATCCTCGACCGGAAGCGCGAGATCCTCGACGCCGCGTCGCGGGTCTTCCGCCGCCGGGGTCTGGCGGCAACCGGGATGCGCGACATCGCGGCGGAGCTGGGGATGGCGGTCGGCAACCTCTACTACTACTTCAAGGACAAGGAGGAGCTCCTCGCCTTCGTCCAGGAGGACGCCCTCGCCGGCCTGCTGGAGATCGCTGCGGCGGTGCGCGCGACGGACCTGCGGGCGGACGCCAAGCTCTTCCGGCTGATCGAGGAGCACGTCGTCCGTCTGAACGAGGGGACTCCCGGCTCGCTGGCCCACCTGGAGGTGGAGGCACTCGGCGAGACCTGGCGGCGCGAGGTGCAAGAGCGGCGCGACGAGTACGAGCGCGCCTTCCGCGACCTCCTGGAGGAAGGAATGGCGGCCGGCGTCTTCCGGACGGTCGATTCGAAGGTGAGCGCGCTCGCCATCCTGGGGGCCGTCAACTGGACCGTGAAGTGGTTCCGGCCGGAGGGGCGCAAGAGCGCCCGCGAGATCGGCCGCGAGCAGGCCGAGCTGCTGGTGCGCGGGGTGCTGGCGCCAGGGATAGAAATGGAGAGAGCATGGACGACCTGACCACCCTGAAGCTGCGGATCAACGGCGAGGACCGCCCCGTGGTCTTCCCCACCCATCACACGCTGCTCGAGGTGCTGCGCGAGGAGTGCGCACTGACCGGCACCAAGCACGGCTGCGAGCTCGGCGAGTGCGGCACCTGCACGGTGCTGGTGGACGGCCGCCCCGTGCTCTCCTGCCTGGTGCTCGCCGCGGAGGCGCGCGGCAAGGCGATCGAGACCGTCGAGGGGATGATGCTCGGCAACGATCTCCATCCGCTCCAGGCCGCCTTCGCCGACCTCGGCGCCGCCCAGTGCGGCTACTGCACGCCGGGCATCCTGATGGCCGCCAAGTCGCTGCTCGCCGGGAACCCGAAACCGAGCCGCGCCGAGATGAGCGAGGCGCTCGCCGGCAACCTCTGCCGCTGCACCGGCTATCACAAGATCCTCGAAGCGATCGAATGGGCCGCCGCGAAGATGCGCGGCGAGGACTGGACGCCCCCCTCCGAGGCTTTCTACGGCTCTGCCGAGCCTATCCCCCACCGTCCTGGACCGCGCCCCGTTTGACGGCACCCAAGGAAAATCATCATGGCTGATCCGATCAGAAAACCCGACGCCGATCCCGAGCCGCAGCGCGATTTCGGTCGTGAGCTCAATATTATCGGCAAGCCGTTCCGCCGCGTGGACGGCCGCGCCAAGGTGACCGGCGCCACCAAGTTCGCGGACGACCTCAGCTTTCCGCGCATGGCTTTCGTGCGTCTCGTCCGCTCGACGCACCCCCACGCGCTGATCAAATCGATCGATTTTTCGGAAGCCGCCAAGGTTCCCGGCTTTCTCGGCTCGATGACGGGCCAGGAGACGCCGATCCCCTTCGGCATCCTTCCCGTCTCGCAGGACGAGCACGCGCTCTGCCCGGACAAGGTCCGCTTCGTGGGCGATCCGGTGGCGGCCGTCGCGGCGGTCACCGAGGACGCGGCGTACGAGGCGGCGCTGAAGGTGAAAGTCACGTACGAGCCGCTGGCCACGATCTCTTCGATCGAGGAGGCGCTCGCCACGCCCGAGCCGCGCATCCATGAGTACGGCGACCGCGGCAACCTCCACAAGCTGGTCTCGATGACCTTCGGCGACGTCGAAAAAGGTTTCGAAGCGGCGGACGAGATCTTCGAGGATACCTTCTATTACGAGGGGAACACCCACCTCCCCATGGAGCAGCACGCCGCGATCGGCGTAGCCGAGGATCAGGACCGGGTGACCGTCTACTCCTCCACACAGACGCCGCACTACCTCCATCGCGCCCTCTCCAAGGTCCTCGAGCTGCCGGCGTCGCGCGTCCGCGTTGTCGGCTGCACGAACGGCGGCGGCTTCGGGGGGAAGAGCGATCCGTTCAACCACGAGATCGTGGCCGCGAAGATGGCGCTCAAGCTCGGCCGACCCTGCAAGATCACCCTCACCCGCGAGGAGGTCTTCCTCTGCCATCGCGGGCGCCACCCCGTGCTGATGCAGATGCGGACCGGGATGACGAAGGATGGAAAGATCACCGCCCAGCGCCTGCGCACCGCCCTCGACGGCGGCGCCTACGGCAGCTACGGCGTGGCCTCGACCTATTACACGGGCGCGCTCCAGACGGTGACGTACAAGATGCCGGCCTACGAGTTCCAGGGGGTGCGCTGCTTCACCAACAAGCCCCCCTGCGGTCCCAAGCGAGGCCACGGCACGCCGCAGCCCCGTTTCGGTTTCGAGGTCCATCTCGACAAGATCGCCATCAAGTTGGGGATCAATCCCGCGGACCTCCGCCTCAACATGCTGGCCGAGCCCGATTCGATCACCGCCAACTGGCTGAAGATCGGCTCGATGGGCCTCCGCCGCTGCATCGAGGCGGTGGTCGAGGGGAGCGGCTTCCGCGAGCGCTGGGGTCGGCTGCCGGAGGGGCGCGGCCTGGGCCTCGCCTGCGGCTCCTACCTCTGCGGCGCCGGGCTGCCGATCTACTGGAACCACATGCC
>DASWQX010001201.1:0-2327 GCA_036403495.1 Thermoanaerobaculia bacterium | reverse complement strand
CCGCCGGCCAGGCCGCCATGTACTTCTCGAAGTACGCCGGCAAGGTGGTCCTGCTGGTGCGCGGCGACTCCCTCAACAAGGGGATGTCCCAGTACCTGGTCGACCAGATCTGCGAGACCCCCAACATCGAGGTCTGGTACCACGTCAACGTCGCCGGCGCTCAAGGGGACGATCACCTGGGGTCGATCGACGTCCACCACGCGGACAGCGAGACGGTCACCAACCACCCCGCCCGCTCGCTGTTCATCCTGATCGGCGCCCAGCCGCACACCCGCTGGCTGGAGGGGGTGGTGGAGCGCGACGACCGCGGCTTCATCCCCACCGGTCCGGCCCTGTCGCGCGACGGGCAGCGCTCGAAGTCCTGGAAGCTCGATCGCGACCCCTTCCTGCTGGAGACCAGCGTCCCCGGCATCTTCGCCGCCGGCGACGTCCGCCAGGGCTCGGTCAAGCGCGTCGCCTCCGGCGTCGGCGAAGGGTCGATCGCCGTCTCTTTCATCCATCAGTACCTGGCCGGCATCTGAAGAGCGCTTGCGCCCATGCCGCACGATCCCCGCGAGGAATCGCTCTTCCCCCGGCTCGCCGGCGAGGCCCTGGAGCTCATCCGCGCCGAGGGCACGGAGGTCGAGGTCGCGCCGGGGACCGTCCTGTTCACCGAGGGTACGCCGGACCACGACTTCTTCGTCATCCTGGAGGGGGAGGTCCGGGCCACCAAGCGCGTGAGGGGGGAGGAGCAACTCCTCACCGTCCACGGCCCAGGCAACTTCACCGGCGAGATCTCGATGCTCACCGGCGGCCCGGCCCTCGCCACCGGCCGCGCGTCGGGGCCCTGCCGGGTGATCCGCGTCCCCCCCGACCGCTTCCGGCGGCTGATCGCCGAACGGCCGGCCGTGGCCCGCGTCGTGCTCACCGCCCTCGCCGGCCGGGCCACCGACGTCGACGCCCAGCTCCGTCAGCAAGAGAAGATGGCCGCCCTCGGCAAGATGTCGGCCGGCCTCGCCCACGAGCTCAACAACCCGGCCGCCGCCGCCGCGCGGTCGGCGGGGCAGCTCCGCGAGTCCCTACGCTGCCTGCAGATCCTGATCCTGGAGCGCGACCGCCCGTTCACCCCGGCCGAGCGGCAGGAGATGCTGGAGGTCCAGAAGGAGGCCCTGTCGGTGATCGCCCATCGCGACGAGAAGCCGCGGTTGAGCCCGATGGCGCAGAGCGATCTGGAGGATTCCCTGACCGAGTGGCTGGAGGAGCACAACGCCGAGGATGCCTGGCGCCTCGCCCCCGTCCTCGCTGGCGCCGGGCTCGGCCCCGAGCGGCTCGCCGAGATCGACGGGCGGATCGGCGGTGAGTCGGTGATCCGCATCCTCCCCTGGATCGAAGGGATGCTCAACCTGGCCGAGCTGCTCGATCAGGTGGAGCAGAGCACCGGCCGGATCTCCGAGCTGGTGACCGCCATCAAGGAGTACTCCTACATGGACCAAGCCCCGCAGCAGGAGGTCGACCTCCACGAGGGGCTGGAGAGCACGCTGAAGATCCTCGCCTTCAAGCTGCGCAAGGCCAACGTCGAGGTCGTCCGCCGGTTCGACCGCACGCTCCCCAGGATCTGCGCCCACGGCAGCGAGCTCAACCAGGTATGGACCAACCTGATCGACAACGCCATCGATGCCATGAAAGGGAACGGCCGGGGCACCCTCACCCTGCGCACCTCGCGCCGCGAGGACGACGCGATCGTCGACGTCGTCGACGACGGCCCCGGCATCCCGGAGACGGTGCAGACCCACATCTTCGAGCCCTTCTACACGACCAAGGGGGTGGGAGAGGGGAGCGGCCTCGGCCTCGACATCGCCAGCCGGATCGTCAGGGTCCGCCACAAGGGCGAGATCCGTTTCGAATCGAAGCCGGGCGAGACCTGCTTCGAGGTGCGGCTGCCGATTCCCTGCTGAGAGCCTGCGCGGGCAAAAAGGGACCCAAGGGACCCCAGGGACATCAGGGACAACAAAATCCGGACCGAGACTCTCTTTCCCATCCCTGTTGTCCCTGCAGTCCCTTGGGTCCCTTTTGCCGGCCTTTTCTCCTTCTGCCGCGCAGGCTCCTCACCCCGGCTCCATCATCACTTCGTCCACGTAGCACCACATCCAGTCCTCCCCCGGCTCGATCGACTGGATCAGCGGATGCTGGCTGGCGTGGAAGTGCTTGGTGGCGTGCTTGTTCTTCGACGAGTCGCAGCAGCCGACGTGGCCGCACGCGAGGCAGAGCCGCAGATGCACCCACCGGTCCCCGGAGGCGAGGCACTCCTCGCACCCCTCCGGCGTGTTGGGTCGACGGCCGTAGTCGGC
>DASWQX010001200.1:0-5927 GCA_036403495.1 Thermoanaerobaculia bacterium | reverse complement strand
TCGGCGCGGTCGAAGGCGCCGGCCCGCTCGGCCGCCATCGCGAAGCTCGTTTGCAGGCGGAGATCCTCGGGAGCGCGCTGCGCGGCGGCCTCGAGGATCTGGAGTGCCCCCTGCGAATGGCCGAGCTGGGAGAGGAGGTTGCCGGCGCACTGCGCCGGCGTCTCGCCCGCGGTCTGCAAGGACGGCTTGGCGCAGAGGGCCTCCGCCGCCTGCTCGGCCGCCGGCGCGCCGCGCACCCCGGCGACCACCAGAAGGTACTCGGCGGCCTCCTCGCGCTTGAGGTAGGGCACGCGATCGACATACGCGCCATAGGACGCGAGCGCTCCCTCGGGATCCTGGTGCAGCAGCGCGCCGCGCGCCCGCAGCAGGCGGGCGAGGTCGGCGATCCGCGTGTCGGTCGTCTCGCTGGAGGCGGCGGCCGTTTCCAGCTCGCCGACCAGGGCGCCGAAGTCGTCCAGCTTGCCGGCGTTCAGGAGCTGCTCGGCGAGCGCGGCAGCGAGGGCGGCGTCGTGGGTTTTGTGCCAGGCCGCGCGGAGAGCGTCGACGCCCCCCTTCTCATCGCCGTGGTCCGCGCGGTAGTCCGCCAGCCAAGCCAGGGCCTCGGCGGACGGCGGCGCTAGCGAGCTGCTCGTCCAGGCCGCGAGATGAGCGGCGCGGCGGTCGTCCCAACTCGCCAACTGGTAGGCCTCGTCGAGCGCCTGCCAGATTTCGACCTTGGAGGCCTCGCGCCCCTTGCGCTCCTCGAGCACCGCGACGACGCGCGGCGCGAGGCCGAAATCCCCATCCTCCAGATAATGGCCGTTCACCTTGATGAACCAGCGGTAAAAAAGGTTGCGGAGATCGCCGGCCGGTCCGCGCGCGAGGGCGTCGAGGAACATCGAGCGAGCCGCTGGAAAGGTTTCGCAACCGTGCAGCGCGCCGAGGCGGTTCGAAGGCGTGCCGGCGGCCTCGCTGCCGTCCCACGGCAGGAGATTCAGCAGGCTCACCTTGCGCGCGCACTCCCCCTCGCCGAGCGTGTGGACGGCGTTGAGGATCGCCTCCAGGCGGCGCTCCCGAGGCAGCGCGGCGAGGGTGCGCTCCAGTTCCCCCGGGCTGTCGCTGGCGCCGGCGAGGAAGCCGGCCGCGCGCTCGCGGAGCTTGGGGTCCCGCGTCTGCTCGGACAGCGCGGTGAGGCAGCGCACGGCGGCATCGCGGTAGGCGCCCTGATCGGCCGTCAGCAGCCAGCCGCAGCGGTCGACGCGCGTCGGGTCGGCACCGCCGGCGGCGACGAAGCGCTCCACCCGCGCCGCCGACTCGCGGGGATCGCGGCTCGCCGGCGGCAGGCTGAAATAGGCGCCCAGCGCGTTGCCGTCGCCCGGCAGGCGGTCGATCCAGGCCACCATCAGCTCGCGCTGACGGGCCTCGTTGTCGAGCGTGCGATAGAGGCTGAGCGCGACCCCGTAGAGCTCCGAACGCTCCGGATGGCGTTCGAGCGCCGCTTCGACCAGATCGGTCGCGGCCTTCGCCTGCTCGCGTCGCGAGAGGATCTGCGTGGCCCGGCCGAGCAGCCGCGGATCGTCGGGAAAGCGGGGGAGCAGACCGAGCACCGCGTCGTCCATCTTCTCCGGCGGCACCGTGCCCTGCATCTCCGCGAGATAGGGCGTCGCGTCGTCCGGCCACGCCGCCTTCCACTCCGCGAAGACGCGCTCGCGGATCTTGCGCTGCTCCTCCTGAAGCGAGGCCGGATCGACCGGCGCGCCGCCGGCCGCCTTCTGCGCCCGCGCGTTGAGGAGCATCATTTCCGACATCATCAGCGCGCCCCAGGTCTCGGGCCGCGCGGTGGAGCGGTCCTTGAGCGCGGCGCGGAGCGTCCGCACCTGCTCCTCGGCCTGCGCGATCGTGGGGCCCTGCGGCTCCGGGGCCTGAGGAGCGGCCAGGGACGAGGGGATGCCGGCGAAGGCGGCCGTCAGCAGGACGCAAGCGAACAAGCGGCGGAAGCTCATGGCGGCCACCTCCAGGGAATCATTATCAGGGTATCTCTACGAAGAGATTATGGCATCTTGGCGGGAGCCTGCGCATGCGATTCTCTTGATCGAAGGGCTTGTATGTACCGAAGGACTTGCATCGAAGGGCTTGTAGAGACGCTCCCAGCCCGTCCACGACAACCTGTGCAGGCCACGGGGACGGCGGGACGTCTCCACCGGAGGGTATGCTTTGTCAGATTGCCCGCCCCCGCCCGGGCATGAATGCCCGGGCTACGCTTCAACCGAAAAGCCGGGTGAACCCGGCTCCTGGAGGAGTGGCTCTACTTCGGAGCCGGCTTCAGCCGGCTTTTCGTTTCCAACGTAGCCCGGGCATTCATGCCCGGGCGGGGCGGGCGCTCGCAGTCTGACAAAGCAGAACCAAGCCTTGATGAGCCTGCTCGGCCAGCAGGAATCTTGCGATCCGCGACGTCCAACCCTCCGGCGGAGACGTCCCGCCGTCCCCGTGGCCTGCACAGGTTGTCGTGGACGGGCTGGGAGCGTCTCTACAAGCCCTTCGATCAGCACGAGCCCTTCGATCAACACGAGGCCTTCGATCAACACGAGCCCTGCGATCAGCCGCCGTTTCCGAGCACCGCCTCCACCCCCTTCTTGATCGCCGCCGTAAAGCTCGCCTGGCTCGCGCGCACGGCGGCCGTGACCTCCGGGGGCGCCTGGCTGGGATCGCCCGATTGGAACGGCGGATTCGGCGCGTACTGCACCGAGAGCTGCGTCGACATGCTCTGGGTCGGCCCCGAGATCATGTTTACGATCTCCAGCGCCAGGTCGATCGACGACGAGATCCCGCCGCCGGAGAAGCGGTCGCCGTGGATGACGAAGCGCGGGTAGCCCGCCGACACCCGCAGGTTGGGGAAGAGCGCCAGGTTCTCGCGCTGGCTCCAGTAGGTCGTCACCTCGACGTCGTCGAACAGGCCGGCGGCCGCCACGATGAAGGCGCCGGTGCAGATCGACCCCGCCATCCGCGCCTGGCCGCCGGCCTCGCGGACGAAATCGACGTACGTCGAATCCTGCATCACCGTGCCCACCGCGTCCCCGCCACCCGGCACGAACACGATGTCGAGGTCGCCCGCGTCCGCGAACGTGCAGTGGGGGAGCACCTTGACGCTCTCCGTCGTCTCGATCGGGTCCAGGGTCGGCGCCAGCCAGACCACCTCGAAGCCGGGAGCGAACGCGAACACCTGCGTCGCCCCCGCGAAGTCGAGCAGCGTGCAGCCGTCGTACAGCACCATTCCCACCCTCAGCGTCGCTGCCATGGTTCCCTCCTTGGACCAGAGATTTTGCAACATCGTACGACGGATTCTACCGTCCCAGGCCCCTGGCTTTCCCTCGGACCTGCCTTCGCGGTAAGATCTCGCAAGTCCTTCCTCCTGGTAGTGCATCCGGCCCGTCACGGCCTCATGTCCCCGGTAAGCCTCCGTTTACGCATCTCCCCTTGGAAGAGTCTGTGACCACCAACCCAACCACCCGATGCGGGCGCGATGAGCGCGTCCGTCTATGCAGAGGGAGTTAATACGATGAATATCCGTAAAGCGATCTGCTTTCTGATTCTGATGACCGCCGTCGCGATCCAGCCGGCTCTGGCGGCCGGCCCGCACGCTCCGAGGCCGGTGACCGGCGCGGATCCGATGCTGATCGTCGACGTCCCGGCGAAGGGGGTCGCGGTCGAGAAGACGATCCAGACGACTCCGGGGGACGACGTAGGCTTCAGCATCGGAGAGCTCTTCGAGACCAAAGCGTGCCCGGGCGGCGGCAATGCGACCTTCACCTGGACGATCTTCGACAACTGCGTCGACGGCGAGGGGATCTATCTCCGTTTCTTCGACGAGACCAACGACCTCGCGTTCCCGAGCTTCACGCAGGTCTATAGCATCGCCTCGGGCCATTCCGGCGTGGCCCGGCTCAGCGTCAAGCGCGGCGCCAAAATCTGCTATGGCGCCGAGCCTCCCAGCCAGGACGGCTCGTACTGGGGCGTGAGCCTCGACAACAGCCAGGACTGCGCGAGTTGCTGCAACGTCGTTCCGAACTCGGGGAACCTCGCCCGCACCGTCCACCTGATCTGCAGTTGACCCGAAGGATCCGCCGGCGGCTCCGAGCCGCCGGCGCCGTTCCCCGCCGGCTCGCGGCTGCGGTAAGATCTCTCCCCGAACCTGCACGGAGCAAGGAGAGATCCATGACCCGACGCCTGCCGCTTCTCGCCCTCACCCTCGGCCTCCTGACGACCAGCCTCGCCAGCCGCCCTCCCGCCGCCATGGACTGCGAGGAGTGCGCGAGCTACTGCAACACGATCCCGATGGACCCCAACGACTGCCGGGATCTGTACTGCCCGGGCTGCGCCACCGCCGGCACCGTGACGGGTATTCATCCGGTAGGTTGAGAGTGGACTTTCCTGGACGCCTGCTGGATTTCGGGCCGGTCGCCGACGCCTACATGTACGTCCTCCTGGTCGGGGCTTTCCATGCCCTGCTGGTCGGCGCGGCAGCCCTCTTGCTCATCCCGCGCCTGTTCCTCAGCGGCTGGGCGAAGTATTCTCGCGCGCTGCGGCGCTTCCTGTTGTTCAACGCGCTTCTACTGGCCTTCGGAATCCTCGGCAATGCCATCTGGATGACGCTCGTCTACGGTCACCGCTACCTCAGCCAGGATACGGTCGTCGATTTCTTTCCCTTCATTCCATTTGGGCAGTGGGCGCTCAACACGGAGAGGGGCGGCAAGACCGGCTCGCTGCTCAACGGCGCCAGCCTGTGGGAGCTCAGGGAGATTTGGGCGCTGGTGGCGGGACTCGTATGGACAGCGACGGTGGTGATCTATCGAGCGATCACGAAAGGGTCCCTTCTGGTGACCCTGCGCAAGATCCTCATGTTCGAAGAATTGGAGGAGTACCCTTGAAGGAAAGAGTTTTGCTATCCCTACGCTTCGCTCTCGTTCCCTTCCTGCTCAGCCGCTCTCGCGTCCGCCCAGGCGCAGGCGCCCCAGGCCACCCTGTTGAGTGTCAGGTCCCGGGCAAGCCCGACTCCACCTATACGCTGGCCCAACTCCAGGCGCTTTCGCAGCGTACGGTGAAGGCGCGCGGGCGCCAGGGCGAGGAGCACTCGTATACGGGCGTCAACCTCGGCGACCTGCTGGCCGCCGCGGGGGTGCCGCGCGGCATGGACCTGAAGGGCAAATATCTCCACAATTACGTCCTCGCCACCGCCGCCGACAAGTACTCCGTGGTGTTCGCCCTACCGGAGCTCGACCCGGGCTATACGGACAAAACGGTGCTGGTGGTCTGGCAACAGGATGGCAAACCCCTTCCCGCCGATCGCGGGCCGCTGGCGATCGTGGCCCCGGAGGATAAGCATCCGGCGCGCTGGGTACGTCAGCTATTGCGGATCGCGGTGAAGGAGGCGGGGTAGGAGAGAGCCGGTTCGCTCGCGAGCGATGCGCCGGGGCGCTCGGTCAAGGCATCTCACGACGCCTTCCTCTTCGCAAGCGTTTCGAGCACCGGGCGGAACTTGTAGCCGTAGACGAGATAGCCCTGCCCCTGCGGTCCGCGCTCCTGGAGACGCCGGGTCACCATCTCGACCGGCATGCCGATCTCGACCTCGTCCGGATCCACGTCCGTGAGCTGAGCGGTGACGCGCACGCCCTCCGCCAGCTCCACCAGCGCCACCGTGTAGGGGCCCGAAAAACCTTGCGGAGCCACCGCCACCTCGGCGAACGAGAACACCGTGCCTTTGCCCGAAAATCGATAGGTTTCGAGCTCCCGGCCGCGGCAGGCGCCGCAGGCGTTCCTGGCGGGGAACTGCACGGCGCCGCACCCCTTGCAGCGCTGCCCCTCCAGACGGTAGTAGGGCGCGGTGAGACGGTGATAACGCGGGAGATCCATGGTGTCCGGCATGTGCGTCAGGCCTCCAGGACGTGCGTCAC
>DASWQX010001199.1:0-6054 GCA_036403495.1 Thermoanaerobaculia bacterium | reverse complement strand
CCACAAACGCCGAGCGGGGTTGGTCCCCCCCTCACCCCGGCGGCAGCACCGCCCCGCCCGGCGCCGGCTTCTGCCCGGCGGAGCGCATGCTCACCAGCTTGTTGAGCATGTCGAACCAGAAGGGCGCGCCGAGGGAGAGCGCGGCGGAGGTGAGGATGAAGCCCAGCCAGTGGCGGTTCAGCCAGAAGAGGAGCAGGCTCCACCAGCTCGACGGACAGGGCGCGGTCTTCTCGACGTTGCCCCAATCCTTGCAGACGTCCTTCAGGGGATAGGTGGGGATGTCCAGCGAGGTGAACTGCGTCTGGAACTGGTTGAGGTCCTTGCCCACCTGATCGAAGTTCGGCGTGGTCGTCGCGGCGCCCTCGGGCGGCGTCTGCGCGGCCTGCTTCGCGGCCTGGTTCGCGACCTGGGCCTGGGCGGCGGCGACCAGGGCGGCGCGGAGGGCGGAATCGCCCCAGAGCAGCTTCACGGTGGCGACGGTGTCGACGCCGAGGCCGAAGGCGACCAGGATGCCGAGGATCAGGATGATCATCTGGACCTTGCGCCGGTACCAGCCGGAGACGCGGTCCATGGAGTGATCGAACCAGTCGCCGAAATTCTTCTTGATCTTCTCCAGGTCCCCCTGCGCCTCGTCGACCAGGGCGAGCAGGGCGCGCTTGACGCCCGCGTCCGGGACCTGCTGCACGGCCTGCCGCACGTCGGCGGCGGTGGCGGGGAAGCTGCCGCCGAGGGCGTCGAGCAGGGTCAGCACGAAGGTGCGCGTGGGGATATAAGAGGGCTTGCGGGTGCCGCGCAGCACGATGTCCTTCTGCACAAGACCCTGCACGAGGTGGTGATCGTAGACCTTCTTGGCGAGGTCGGAGCTGAGCAGGTTCTCGAGCCCCTTCTCGAGCGTCGCCGCGCGCAGGGAGAAGAAGGAGGAGATCCCCTCGTTGATCGTCGAGCAGATCAGGCTGAGCAGCGAATAGATCAGGACCATCCCGATCGCGACGTCCAGCAGGGTCAGATCCATGGCGCCCTCCTTGCGAGGTCCAGGTTTCAGGAATTTGCCTGGAATCATACTATGGACGCCGCGCGGTCTGGGGTAACCTTCCGGCCGTGATCCGACGAGCTCCCTGGACCGGCGACGCTACCGCCCTGGAGGACGACCTCCGCCGCTCCGTGCGCGGCGAGGTCCGCTTCGATGCGGGGTCGCGCGCCGTCTACTCCACCGACGCCTCGAACTACCGCCAGGTGCCGATCGGCGCCGTGACGCCGCTGGACGCCGAGGACCTCGCCGCGGCGGTGGCGGCGTGCCGGCGGCAGGGGGCGCCGATCGTCCACCGGGGCGCCGGCACCAGCCTGGCCGGCCAGAGCTGCAACGTGGCGGTGGTGATCGATTCCTCGCGGCATCTCAACGGGGTGCTCGGAATCGACCCCGAGCGGCGGACGGCGCGGGTGCGGCCGGGCACGGTGCTCGACGACCTGCGGAGCGCGGCGCTCCGCCACGGCCTCACCTTCGGACCCGATCCCGCCACCCACGCGTGGTGCACGGTGGGCGGCATGATCGGCAACAACTCGTGCGGCGTGCACTCGCTGACCACCGGCCGCACCTCGGACAACGTCGAGGAGCTGGAGATCCTCACCTACGACGGCCTGCGGCTACGGGTGGGCGCGACGCCGGAGCGGGAGATCGACCGCATCGTGCGCGCCGGGGGCCGGCGGGGCGAGATCTACCGCCGCCTGCGCGAGCTTCGGGACCGCTACGCGGGCCTCATCCGCGAGCGCTTCCCGCGGCTCTCGCGGCGGGTCTCCGGCTACAACCTCGACGATCTCCTCCCCGAGCGCGGCTTCCACGTCGCCCGCGCCCTCGCCGGCACGGAGGGGACCTGCGTCAGCTTCCTGGAGGCGACCGTCCGCCTGGCGCCGGCCCCGAAGGTCCGCGTGCTGCTGGTGCTGGGCTATCCGGACGTCGTGCGCGCCGCCGAGGCGGTGCCCGAAGTGCTGGCGGCCGGGCCGATCGGGCTGGAGGGGATGGACCGCTTCCTGGTCGACAACGAGCTCACCCGCCGCTCCTACCGAGAGACGCTCGCCCAGCTCCCGCCGGGGGACGCCTGGCTGATGGTCGAGTTCGGCGGCGAGACTTTGGGAGAGGCCAGGGAGAAAGCGCGTTCCCTGGCTTCGGACTCGAACGCGCTGCTGATGGAGTCTCCGGGCGAGCAGGCGAGGATCTGGCAGGTGCGCGAGGCCGCGGTGGCGACCACGTCGCGCGATCCGCGCCTCGGCGACGGCTGGCCCGGCTGGGAGGACTCGGCGGTGGCTCCCGAGCGCTTCGCAGCCTATCTCCGCGATCTCCTGGCGCTGCTGGCCCGCCACCGCTACCGCGCGGCCTTCTACGGCCATTTCGGGGAGGGATGCCTGCACGCGCGCATCGATTTCGATTTCAGCACGCCGGCGGCGATCCGGACTTATCGGACGTTCATGGAGGAGGCGGCGGACCTGGTGGTGTCGCACGGCGGCTCGCTCTCGGGTGAGCACGGCGACGGCCAGCAGCGCGGCGAGCTCCTCCCCCGCATGTTCGGCGAGGAGCTGGTGCAGGCCTTCCGCGAGTTCAAGGCGATCTGGGACCCGGGCAACCGGATGAACCCCGGCAAGAAGGTCGATCCCTATCCCCTCGACGCCGACCTCCGCCCGGCGCTCCGCCTCGCCGATCCTCCGGCGACGTTCCAATATGCCGCGGATTCCGGGAGCTTCGCCCGCGCCGTGACCCGCTGCGTGGGGGTGGGCAAGTGCCGGCGCGATCCTGATCAGACTGGAAATACGGGCATCATGTGCCCGAGCTATCTCGCCACCCGCGACGAAACGCATTCGACGCGCGGGCGGTCGCGGCTGCTGTTCGAGATGCTGGAGGGCGAGGTGGTGCGCGACGGCTGGCGGAGCGCGGAGGTGCGCGAGGCGCTCGACCTCTGCCTCGCCTGCAAGGGGTGCCACACGGAATGCCCGGCCGGCGTCGACATGGCGACCTACAAGGCCGAGTTCCTCCATCATCACTTCGCGGGGCGCCCGCGTCCACGGTCGGCCTACGCGATGGGGCTGGTTCCCTGGTGGGCGCGGCTGGCCTCGCGGATGTCCGGCGTCGCGAACGGGATGACGCAGGGGCCGTTGTCCGGGATCTTGAAGAAGCTCGGCGGCATCCATCCGGACCGCACGCTCCCCGCCTTCGCGCGGCGGACGTTCCGGGAGGGCTTCGTCGCGGACCGCGGTGGCAAACCGACCGTCCTGCTCTGGCCGGACACCTTCACCAACTTCTTCCAGCCGGAGATCGCGCGGGCTGCGGTCGAGGTCCTGGAGGCCGCCGGCCACCGGGTGGCGATCCCCGCCAAGGTCCTCTGCTGCGGCCGGCCGCTCTACGACTTCGGCATGCTCGACCTCGCACGGCGCCAGCTCCGTCAGATCCTCTCGGCACTCAAGACCGAGATCGCCGCGGGCCTTCCCATGGTCGGCCTGGAGCCGAGCTGCGTGGCAGTGTTCCGCGACGAGCTGGTCAACCTGTTCCCGGAGGACGAGGCGGCGCGCCGGCTCTCGGCGCAGACCTTCACGTTCGCCGAGTTCCTCGTCCGCGAGGGGTTCGCGCCGCCGCGGACGAGCGGCGCGGCGATCGTCCACGGCCATTGCCATCACCACTCGGTGATGGGGATGGACTCCGACCGCGCCTTCTTGAGAGAGCTCGGCGTGGATTTCCAGGTTCTCGACGCCGGCTGCTGCGGCATGGCCGGCGCTTTCGGCTTCGAGGCCGAGCACTACGAGGTTTCGCGCGCGGTGGGCGACCGGGCGCTCCTCCCGACTGGGCGCGCCGCGCGCGCCGACACCCTGATCCTCGCGGACGGCTTCAGTTGCCGCGAGCAGATCGCGCAGCTCACTGGACGGCGGGCCCTGCACTTGGCGGAGGCGGTGGCAGCGGTCTCCGCGACTCGCGCCTGAACGGCCTCCCCAGGCGCCGCCAGAGCCAGAGCAGGCCGAGCACCGCGACGGCGATCACCAGCCCCACCGGCAGCAGCACGATCACGGCGTAGACCAGGAAATCCAGCAGCCATTGGACGAATCCGACGAGCGAGCGGAGGCTCGAGCGGAGGTTGTCCGAGGGGCGCCAGGATTGGTCGGACACCGGCTTCGCGGATTCGGTGGGGACGAGCTCGAGGTTGATTGTGGAGAGGGCGGCGAGCTTGTCATAGGAGCTGATCTGGGTCTGGATCTGCTCGATCTGGGTGCGGATGTCGGTGAGCTGCCGGTAGATCTCCATGATCTCGTCGGCTTTGCGTCCCTTCTGGCGCGACTCGGCGAGCAGGCCGCTCAGCTCCCGCTCGGTCGCCTCCAGGGTGCGACGGTGGGCGTCGAGGTCGATGTACTGATCGGTGACGTCCTCCACCTGCTGGTGCTCGCGATCGACGCGGACGGCGAGGGAACGGAGAGTGTTGAGCGCCTGATCGATGTGGTCGGCCGGCACGCGCAGCGTCAGCGTGTAGAGGACGACTTCTCCCTGGCGCTGGGCGTTCGAGGCCGAGACGTACCCGCCCATGCCGTTGACCAGGGCCTCGACCCGCTTCGCCACCTCGGTCGAATCCTTGACCTCGAGGACGAAGTCGACCGTCCGGATCAGCTTTCTGGAAATCGCCGGCGACCGCTTCGCGGCGGCGGGCGCGGCCGGCGACTGCGCCTTGGAGGAACCTGGCCCTCCCACGTAGCCTAAGGCGCGCACAGCATCGGGAGCGGCGTTCGCCTTCGCCCCGGCGGCGCGGGCGGGAGCCGCCGCCGTGGCCGGCACCTCGTCGCGCGATTCCTCTTTCTTGCAACCGTTGACCGCCAGAACGAGGCCGGCGAGGACCAGGATCGAGACGCTCCGCATCGCCCGCTTCCCCCTAAAAAAAGGTGGAGCCAGTATGGCACGGATGGATGTAGGATGATCCCAGCAGACGCTCCCAGCGAATTCCTACGGAGGTGACCCGGATGGTTCCATCGACGAGGTTTGCAGCAGCTCTCGCGGTGGCGGGTTGGGCGGTCTTCTCTCTGCCGGCGCGGCCGCAAGCCACGCCCCCTTCCGGCCTCCCCGCGGAGACCCTGGCGCAGGCGGCTCCGGTCTTCGCCTTCCAGAGCCAGGGGAGCCGCCCAGGGATGGTCTTCACCCGCAGCGGCACGGCCCAGGAGCAGGACCCCAGAGTCTTCGTCGGCGCGCGGGACGGCTCCTGGCGGCTGGTGGAGCTGCCGAACGAGCTGCACAACACGGCCTGGATCTTCGTCGGCCGCGCCGGCGACGAGGTGTGGGGGATCACCGAGGGGGGCACCGGCATCCTCCAGTTCGTCTCCACCGCCAACGGCGGGCGCACCTGGAAGGTCCGCGGCACTCTCGCGAAGATCTCGAAGTCGGCCGTGGTGGACCTCTTCTCGATGAACGACGAGGGGCACGGCACGCTGATCCTCCGCCTCGACGCGGACGCCAGCCCCAACCCGACGCGGCTCGGCTACTACTTCTACATCACCAAGAACGGCGGCAAGGCGTGGACCGACGCCATCTACTCGCAGGGCAAGCCGACGCCGCCGCCCAACCTGCTCAGCCCGCCGGAACGCACCTTCGAAGGCCAGAAGCCGTTCGAAACCGCCTCCTGGCAGCGGCTCCTGGCCGACCTCCAGCCGGCCGGCTGACGAGCTTCCTTTCCGCAAGCAGCAGGAACAGGCGCCCGAGCGTTTGCTCAAGCGCCTGCCTCATTCTCCCCGCCTCCTGCCTGTTTTGTGGGAAAATCTCGTTGAAGTCCGTCACTTATGGGGGATGAACCAGTAAGGCTCTATTGGGAGGGACCATGGTTTCAAGCGAATTCCAGCCACTGGTCGATGATCTCGCTTCCGCGTCAGGTGTACGAACGTCTCGCCAGGACCACGGCCGGCTTACCGACTTCGCCCTCCGCGTCGTCACCCAGCGCCAAGCGACGAAAAGTCGCACGCTCCTCGCAGGTTTGAAATCTCCCGAAGAGAGGCGGTACATCGTCGCGCCCCGCCTTTACCAGCAGACCGCCGGACCGAGCG
>DASWQX010001198.1:0-3933 GCA_036403495.1 Thermoanaerobaculia bacterium | reverse complement strand
CCGGCCGTCCATCATTACCCTGTCTTCCTCGATCTCCGCGGCCGCCCCTGCTTCGTGATCGGCGGCTGCGCGATGGCCGAGGAGAAGGTGAAGGCGCTGGTCGCGGCCGGAGCGCGGGTGACGGTGATCTCGCCCGACCTGACCCCGGGGCTCGCCGGGCTGGCGGTCGAGGCGAAGATCGACTCGCTGGCCCGCCGCTACCGCCGGGGCGATCTCCGCACCGCCTTCCTGGTGGTCGTGGTGGCCCAGAGCGCGGCGGTCGTCCAGGCGGTCTGGGAGGAGACGCGGGGGCGCAACATCCTCGTCAACACCCTCGACGACGTCCCCCACTGCGACTTCATCGCTCCGGCCGTCGTCCGCCGGGGGGACCTGGCGGTCGCCATCTCCACCGGCGGCAAGGCGCCGGTGATGGCGGTGCGCCTGCGCCAGAAGCTGGAGCGCGAGCTGGGAGACGAGCACGCCCGTTTCCTCGAGCTGGCGGGACGGCTCCGCGCCCCCCTCGCCCGCCGCTGGCCCGATTTCGAGACCCGCAAGGCGCTCTGGTACCGGCTGATCGACTCGGACGTGATCCACCTCCTGCGCCGCGGCAACGAGCCGGCCGCGCTGGCGCGGATCGAGGAGATCCTCGGCATCCCGCCCGAGCTGGGGGTCAAAGCGGTGGCCGCCGAATGAGTCCCCGGGGGATCGTCTATCTCGTCGGCGCCGGGCCGGGAGATCCGCGGCTGATCACCGTCCTCGGCCTCGAGCGCCTGCGCCAGGCTGAGGTGGTGGTCTACGACCGCCTCGTCTCCGAGCGGCTGCTTGACGAGGCGCCGCGAGCCGAGCGGGTCTTCGTCGGCAAGGCTCCCGGCGAGCACGCGGCCAGGCAGGAGGAGATCAATGAGCTGCTGGTGCGCCACGCCCGCGCGGGGCGGATCGTGGTGCGGCTGAAGGGCGGCGACCCCTTCGTCTTCGGCCGCGGCTCGGAGGAGGCGCTGGCCTGCGCCGAGGCGGGCATCCCCTGGGAGGTGGTGCCGGGCCTCAGCAGCGCGCTCTCGGTGCCCGCCCTCGCCGGCATCCCGGTGACCCACCGTGAGCTGGCCGGCGGCTTCGCGGTCGTCACCGGCCATTGCGCGGAGGGGGACCGGCAGGACTGGCAGGCGCTGGCGCGGGTGGAGACCCTGGTCATCCTGATGGGCCTCTCGCGTCTTCCCGAGATCGCCGCCTCGCTCCTGTTTCACGGCCGGCCGGCGGAGACGCCGGTGGCCGTGATCGCCCAGGGGAGCCTGCCCGGCGAGAGGGTAGTGACGGCGACCCTGGCCACCATCGCCGGCGAGGTGGCGCGGGCCGGCGTCAAGGCGCCGGCCACCATCGTGGTGGGGGAGGTGGTGCGGGTGCGGCAGCGGCTCCGCGCGGCGTTCGCCTCAGCGCTCGACGATCTTGCGCAGCCAGAGCTCGAAGACCGTCCGGAGGTCCTCCACCTCCGCGCTTGAGATCTTCCGCCGGATGCGCAGCTCGACCGCGTTGCCGTCGAGCAGCGGGAAGATCATCGGATCGACTTCGGCCGTCTCGGCGGCGAGACGCACCGGCTGGGGCGGTTGAGACGGCAGCGGGGGAGCCGGCTGCCTTTCGCCTCCGGCCTCCTCCCGGACTGTCCTCGGCAGGAGCTTCGCGTACTCCAGCGTTTCGCGGTACTCGCTCAGGAAGTCGTCCACCGAGTTCTCGTTGAACCCCTCGTCCAGGATCAGCCAGAGCCGCAGGGTCTGAGCGGAGGGGAGCTCCGCACCGTAGCGCTCCCAGAGCCGGGCATGGACCGGCGGCATCAGCGCCGCCTGCTGGAGGAGACGCTCGCGCTCGTCGGACCCCTCCCGCTCGTCCAGCACCAGCCTCAGTCCCCGTCCGGACAGCTTCACCAGCGAGTCCCCTTCCAGCAGCCCGAAGGCCCGCAGGGCCGCGATCGTCTGCTTGCCGCCGCTGCTCTTCGCCGAGTACCCCCAGTGCGCCGCCGCCGTCTCTGCCCGCGCCGAGTTCCGCTGCTCAGCCTCGTAGAACGCCCGCGCCCGGTCCAGGGCCTCCCGGAGGCCGATGAAAGGGAAAGAGGGGCTGCGGACTTTCTTTCTGAATTCGGCTTCGCTCATGCGGCGCGAAGACTAGCATCCAGCTTGTCTGATTTTGTCAGCGGATTGGAGACAGCGAGGAGCGGAGACAAGGTGCGGTGCCAGGAGACAGCGAGCGGTTCTCGATGCTGGGGAAGGTGCGAGGAGCGAGGAAATCCGGGAGCCGAGGGCCTGTGAAAGGCCTGTGGAAAGCGGAAGAAAATCGATGTCTCGGCAGGTCACCAGTATTGTCGGATTTGTCAGCACGCTGGATTGGGTGCGACCCCACCCTCGTTCCCTCTCCTGAAGGACAGGGAGGGCTTTTGGGGGCAGTATCGCAGTCGTCCCCCTTCTCCTCTAGGAGAAGGGGATAGGGGATGAGGTCGCAGGCCTCGGAGGCTGATAGAAGCGGGGAGATGTGCGGGTCTGAGCGGCTCGTCCCGCGAGCGGGGGCCCTACGCGGGCAACTCGATCGTCTGCTTCTCGGGGTCTGGCTGCTGGCGGTAGAGGATCACCGTGAAGCCGACCAGGCCGACCCAGGCGCTGCCGGTGCGCTCGGCGATCTCGTCGGCCACCTCCCGCTTGCCGCCGCCGGGCGGGGCGGAGATCTTCACCTTGATCAGCTCGTGGTCGCTCAGGGCCTTGTCGATCGACTCGACCACTGTATCGGTCAGGCCGTGCTTCCCCATCAGGACCACGGGCTTCAGATAATGGGCCATCCCTCTCAGGTACTTCCGTTGCGCGCCGGTCAGCTCTGCCATGCGTCTTTATCCTCCCAGGAGGCGGATTGTGGAGGAAGGCGAGGGGCGCGTCCAGTTTGTCAGGGGAGAGGCCGCTGACGAACGCGCTGGCGGTCGACGACCGTATAGCGTTCCTCGAGCTCGATTCCGGGGATATCGAGAAGGGCCGAGATCACCTCGGCCGCTTCCTCCGGCGTTTCCGGAACGAGACGCAGGTAGATGATTCCGCGGGGAGGAGGTAGCTTCCTCCGAAAGATCAGCTCTCTGTAGTCCCGGTCGAAGGTGAGGAGAACATCCCCTTCCTCCGCCGCCCTGGCGAGGACGGCCGGGTCCTTCGCGCCGGGCGAGAGCTCGCTGATTGAGAGGACGACGTGCCCGGCTTGTCGCAGGCGGCCCACGCTCGCGAGGGGGACATTTTCGTTGGCGAGAAACCGCATCAAGCGGTGCGAAAGCGAACCGTGTAGAGACTCTCTTCCTGCATGGCTTCCGCTGCGAACGCGAAGACCGCACGAAGAGCATCCGAGGTCAGAGATGGGTAGTTGTCGAGAATCTGCTCCTGCGTCCAACCCGCCGCGAACAGGCCCAGGAGGAACTCGACGGAGAGGCGAGTCCCCTTTACCACCGGCTTACCGAGCAGCACCTCGGGGTCGGAATGGATGTAGTCCTGCCAGCCCATGGCCTTCAGATTACGCGGATCAATCGTCCGGGGCAAGATTTCCGCCCGTCACCCTACCAGCTCCCGCTGGCTCCGCCCCCCGAGGAATCGCCGCCGCTGAAGCCCGAGTTGGAGGACGCGGAGCCGGCGTCGGAGATGGAGCTGGAGGATAACAACGCCGACGACGCGGCGGCGGCCGAGGAGGTGGACGTGGAGGTGTCTTCCAGCATCGGCGTCGTCTGGGTGTAGGTGTTCTTGTAGGAGCAGTTCTCGCAAGCTTGGCGGATCTCGACCGATCCATAGCGGTATTCGGTGGCTGTTTCGAGGGTGGTGGAGGTCGAGCCCAGCGTCTTCGCTCCGCATTCGGGGCAGGCCTGGTACCTCGAGAATGTCGAACCCCGCTTCTTCTTGTGCTCACCGCAGGCCGGGCATTCCCAGATCCGGTAGTTGACGCTGCCGATCC
>DASWQX010001197.1:0-2357 GCA_036403495.1 Thermoanaerobaculia bacterium | reverse complement strand
GAAAAAGGAGCAAAACCTCCGCTACCTCGACTGGGTGCAGACCAGCCGCGCCAAGGTCGACAAGCTCTCCAACGGCCGCATCGGCTACATCCACCTGCCGGACACGGCGGTGGCGGGCAACCGTGAGCTGTTCAAGTACTTCTACCCGCTCGCCAACAAGGACGCCGAGATCTTCGACGACCGCTACAACGGCGGCGGCTTCATCCCCGACCGCATGATCGCGCTGATCTCCCGGCCGCTGCTCAACTACTTCGTCGGCCGCGGCGGCATCGCCGCTCCGACGCCGCAGTTCGTCAGCACCGGCCCCAAGGTGGCCCTGATCAACGGCCAAGCGGGGTCGGGCGGCGACGCCTTCCCCTATTACTTCCGCGAGATGAAGCTCGGACCGCTGATCGGCGCCCGCACCTGGGGGGGCCTCGCCGGCCTCTCGGGCAACCCGGCGCTGGTGGACGGCGGCACCCTCACCGTGCCCACCTTCCGCATCCTCACCAAGGACGGCAAGTGGGCGGTGGAGAACGAGGGCGTGGCGCCGGACATCGAGGTCGTCGACGCGCCCGACGCCCTGGCCCGCGGCGAGGACCCGACCCTCGAGCGGGGCGTCAAGGTCCTCCTCGACGAGCTGAGGCAGAACCCGCCCAAGAAGCTCGTCGTGCCCCCGCCCCCGGTCGGCGGCGCGCCGCGCTGAGGCGGCGAGCTCACTGGAGATTCGACGAAGGGCGGGGATTTTTCCCCGCCCTTTTCGGGCGGAGACGACCCGCCGTCCCCGTGGCCTGCGGAGGGTGTCGTAGAGCGTCTGGGTCGTCTCTACGGTACGTTGTCGAGATGGCCAGGATCAGTTGATTACGGGGGCGAACGAAACCGCTCCCACATCTCCGTAACCGCCATCTCTGGCCATCTCTCCGAAGTCGCGTAGAGACGCCCCAGACGATGTGCGCTGACGCTCCGAAGGCCTACAATGGCGGGGCGTCTCTGCAGCTCTCGGGACCATCGATCAATGAACCTCGCCCGCGATCCGCCGCCGCAGCCGTTCGGCGAAGGCCAGCTCTTGCTGATAATCGGCGAGCAGCTCGCTCCGCTCGTGGAGCCGGACCCACATGGTGCTGGCGAACTCGCGGTCGTTGCGGATCGACGGCGTGTCCGTGGCGCCGCTGCCGATCGAGACCTTCTTGAGGAGGTAGGGCGCGACCAGCGAGATCAGCGATTCGCGCTCCGCGGCTTCCTTGGCCTTGATCGACTCGGACTTCCCGTAGTAATCGAACAGCGCGTTCTTCAGCTTGAAGTCGTGGAGCAGACGGAGGTTTCCGGAGCTGCGCAGATCCGAGAACGCGGCGTCGTGCGCCAGGAACGACGGCCGCCGGGCGATGTCGACGATCCCCTCGTCCACCGTCGTGGACGCGATGGGACCGGATGCGCGGCTGGCGTCGAGGAGGGCCTGCGCCTGGCGGAGCACCAGTTGAGTTTCGGGGATGACCCCGTGCAGCGTGTCGATGTCCGAGGCGAGGTTGTCCGAAAGGGTTTTCAGATAGAGCTTCTCCAGCGCTTCGTCGTGCCGCCGCTCCTTCCACTGATCGAGCGCGAAGGACACCGAGATGCTGAAGACGATCACGAAGATCTCGATCAGGTATTCCGGCCAGCGGTGCCGCAGGGTCGCCACCACCGGACCGCCGAAGGAGCGCGGCTTCGACGGGCTTTTCGGAGGAGCCGGAACGTCCTCGGGCTCGTCGCGCGGCAGGCTGGTGGGGATCTCCATGGTGGTCGCCTCAGGCAGACAGCTCGCGGAGCAGCGCGAACCCCTCCGGCCAGGAGCCGAGGTTGGAGGCCGAGTTGATGTGACCCAGCGCGCCGAGCACCTCGAAGCGCGAGCCCCAGGCGAGGGCGAACTGCGCGGCGCGGGGGAGGGTGACGTACTCGTCGTTCGTGCTGGCCGCCAGGATGCTGGGGAAGGGGAGGGGAGCGAGCGGCATGGGAGCGAAGCCGGTGGAGCCCGACGGGAAGCCCGGCGCTTCGACGTCTGCGGGCGCGACGAGCAGCGCGCCCCGGATGGTTTGAACGCTCTCCGGGTGCGCCGCCGCCCAGTGCGCCACCAGGCTGCATGCGGCCGAGTGGGCCACGAGGACGACGGGGCCGGGAGCCGCCGCGATCGCCCGCTGCAGCGTCTCCACCCACTCCCGCCGGTCGGGCGTCTCCCAATCCCTCTGCTCGACGCGGACGAATTCCGGCTGCTCGGCCTGCCAGTGGGTCTGCCAGTGCTCGGGCCCCGAGTTGTAGAGGCCGGGGAGGAGCAGGACGCGAGGCTCAGCGGCCAAGGCCGTACCGCTCCTGGAGGACCCGCGCGTGATGCCGCTGATGGCCGGCGA
>DASWQX010001196.1:0-3415 GCA_036403495.1 Thermoanaerobaculia bacterium | reverse complement strand
GCCTCTACCTCTACGCCCTCTACGCCGCCGCCTTCTCGAAGCGCAGTTGGGGGTTCTTGCGCGCCCGCACCAGGTAGGAGGAGACCGCCTGCGCGAGGCCGGGGGTGGCGTCGTCCATGGCGGCGGCCTGCTGGAAGACGGCGAGGGCGGCGATCGCCTGGCGGTGGATGTCGTGGGAGAGGAAGAGGTCGAGCAGCTCCTCGGCGAGGAGCCTCACCTCGGCGGTGCGCCCGCGCTCCAGGTGGAGGTGGGCGAGGTCGAGGGTCACCAGCGCGGCGTCGTAGCCGTGCCCTTCGGCGAGGAAGCGGCCGCGGACCTCGCGCAGGAGGGTCTCGGCTTCGTCGAGGCGGCCGAGGCCGCCGGCGATCCTGCCCTCGAGCCAGGCGAGGCGGAGGGCGGTCCAGGCGTCGGAGAAGCCGCGGTAGGTGTGGCGGAAGCGCTCGAGGTGGCGCAGCGCCTCCTCGGCGCGGCCGCAGTCGTTGAGGAACCAGGCGAGGTTGTGGCGCGCCATCAGCACCAGGCGCGGCTCGCGGTCCCAGTCGATCAGGCCGAGCCCCTTGCGGATCTGGCGGATCGCCTCCTCGGGCCAGCCGGAGTAGCCGAGGAAGACCCCCTTGCCGATCATCGCCCGTCCCTTGCGGTGGGGCTCGCCGAGATCGCCGTAGATGTCGATCACCACCTCCAGCAGCTCGGCGGCCTGCTCGAAGTGCCCCTGGTCGGAGAGCAGGGAGGCGCGCAGGTCGAGCACCCTCGCCTCCTCCAGCGGATCGGCCGAGCCCTCCTCGACCAGCCGCTCGGCGCGGGCCAGGGCCGCCTCGGCGCCGGCAAGGTCGAAAGCGATGCGGCGGGCGTTGCCGAGATAGGCCCAGGCGCGCGCCTGGAGGTCCTGCACCACGGAGCTGCCGTAGCGCTCGGCGTCGAGCATCTCGGCGAGCAGCAGGCCGCGCTCCGCCAGCTCGATGGCTCGCGTGGTATCGCGGAACCCCTCCTCGAAGCTCTTCTCGATCAGCAGCTCGCAGACGGCGACGGTACGCAGCCGGCGGTCGAGGCGGAGGAGGATCGACTGCTCCTCCCACGGCTGGCTCCAGAGCTCGGCGAGCAGGGCCGGCGCCTCGCCGCGCTCGGCGGCGGCGCCGGAGAGGCGGCTGCCGAGCCGGGCGAACAGGCGGTCCCAGGATTCGTCCTCGGAGTCGGGCCGGTCCGGACCGGCGCCGGCGAGGGCGCCGGGATCGAGACCGCCGGGAGCGAAGGCGCACGAGAGCACCTCGTCGACGTGCCGCTGGCAGCGGGCGCACGCCGAGCGCAGGTGCTCCTCGATCCAGCGCTCTTCCGCCGCGGTGGCTTCGCCGCGCGAAAACCTCTCGAACGTGTTCCGATCCGGGTGACCCGCATCCATTCGAACCCTCCCCTCCAGGGAGACTGCGTCGCGGCGGCGGCCGTCCAACCGGCCAGGTGAGAACCGCCCTTTATCATAAGTTGCTGCTGAGGGGGAAAAAGTGACACCGGCGCTGAAGACGCCGGTGCCGGTTCGGGCGGAGGGCTCAGCTCTTGCCGTTGGGGTCCATGGCCCCGCCGGCGAAGTCGAAGAGATCGAGCAGGAGGGCAAGGACGAAGCTCCGGACCGGCTGCACACGCGCCGGATCCTCGACTCCGCGCTGGGGGCGGTACAGGTTGGCGTGCGACGGCGCGGCACCGGCCAGGGTGGCGGCGATCGTGACGAGCAGGGTGGCGGTGGCTCTGCGGAACGCTCTGGACATGGCTTCCCTCCGGGGGACAGGCGGTCCGTGCGCGGTCACCACGGCCGCGTCGGCCAGCCTTTATCTTTAAGGTGTCGCTCAAAGCCGTGGTGGAGCGAACCCCCCAGGAACTTTCGCCGTGTAGTCTTTGCAAGGAAATCGGTGCCCACTTCCCGCTTTTTAGAGCCCTCCCGAGGGTGCCATCCCGGGACCGACGTGGTCCTTGCCTTGCCGAGACATGGTCCGCGTCTTGCACAGAGACGCCTCCGCGGCACTGGGAGTAAGGGAGCTGGGGAGATGTTCCGAAGTTTCTGGATTGCAGGTTTCGAATGTTCCTGTCACCGCCGGGGTGACGGTCGCCGACTCGATGGGATCGCGGCGACGGCCCACGACCGTTTCGCCGCCGAGGACTATGCCCGGGCGCGCCGGATCGGAATGGAAACCGTGCGCGACGGAGTCCGCTGGCACCGCGTCGAGCCGGCCGCCGGCCGCTACGACTTCTCCTCACTGCTCCCCCTGGTGCGCGCGGCGCGGCGGACCGGGGTGCAGGTGATCTGGGACCTCTGCCACTACGGGTTGCCGGACGGCCTCGACGTCTTCCGGCCGCGGTTCGTGGAGCGTTTCGCCGCCTATGCCCGCGCCGTCGCCCGGCTGATCGCAGCCGAGACCGACGAGCCCCCCTGGTTCTCGCCCATCAACGAGATCTCCTTCTGGGCCTGGGCCGGCGGCGATGTCGCCTACCTGAACCCGGGGGCGACCGGCCGGGGGTTCGAGCTCAAGGCCCAGCTCGCCCGGGCGGCGCTGGCGGCGGTCGACGCGGTGTGGAGCGTCGACCCGCGGGCCCGCATCCTCCACTGCGATCCGGCGATCCACATCGTGGCGGACCCGTTGCGGCCGGAGATGGCGGCCGCCGCCGAGGGGCACCGGCTGGCCCAGTTCCAGGCCTGGGACATGATCGTGGGGAGCCTCTGGCCGCAGCTCGGCGGCGACGAGCGCTACCTCGACGTCGTCGGGCTCAACTACTACCCGAACAACCAATGGATTCTGGACGGGCCCGCGATCGAGCGCGGGTCGCCAGGGCACCGCCCCTTCCGGAAGATCCTGGGCGAGGCCTTCGAGCGCTACGGGCGCCCTCTGATGGTCGCCGAGACCGGCCACCAGGACGATGCCCGCGCCGGCTGGCTCCGCTACGTGGCCGACGAGGTTCTCGCGGCGCGCCTCGACGGAGTGCCCGTTCACGGCCTCTGCCTCTACCCGATCCTCGATTACCCGGGATGGGACGACGACCGCCACTGCGAAAGCGGCCTCTGGGGATATCCCGACGTGGCGGGGCACCGGGACATTCACATGCCGCTGGCCGAGGAGCTGGCGCGGCAGATCGCCCGTTTCGGCGTGCTGTCCGCCGTGCCGGAGGAGAGCGTCCATGCCGCCTGACATCGTCTGCCTGTCCCACCTGCGGTGGGATTTCGTCTACCAGCGGCCGCAGCATCTGATGAGCCGCTTCGCCCGCGACATGACGGTCATCTATTGGGAGGAGCCGGTCGACATCGGTCGCCGCGAGACCGCTTACCTCAAGGTCCGCGAGGCGGAGAATTTCCCCAGCGTCCGGGTGGTCGTCCCGCACCTGCCCGCGGGCATGCCCGAGGCGGCGCGCGAGGCCGCGCTGAAGCGGTTGCTCG
>DASWQX010001195.1:0-2298 GCA_036403495.1 Thermoanaerobaculia bacterium | reverse complement strand
CTGGTGGCTGAAGCCGTTGTGGTCCTGCCGCCAGACGTGGGAGGTCAGCATGTAGTTGAGCGAGGCGATCGGGAGCCGCCAGGGGATCTCGCGGATCGTCTTCAGCCACTTCGCGTGCTGGTTGAACATCGAGTCGATGATGTGGATGAACGCCTCGTAGCAGGAGAAGATGCCGTGGCGGCCGGTCAGCAGATACCCCTCCAGCCACCCCTCGCACTGATGCTCGGAGAGCACCTCCATGACGCGGCCGGCGTGCGCGACGTGCTCGTCGGTGGAGTACAGCTCCGCCTCCGACTCGCGATCGGTGACCTCGAAGACGTCGTTCCAGCGGTTGGAGGCGGTCTCGTCCGGGCTGAAGATGCGGAAGTTGCGGGCCTCGGCGTTGAGCCGCAGCACGTCGCGCAGGAATCCCCCCTGCACGCGGGTGGCCTCGGCGAGCTTGGCGCCGGGCGCGGGGACCTCCACGGCGTAGTCGCGGAAGTCGGGGAGCCGCAGATTGCGCAGCACGGCGCCGCCGTTGGTGTGGGGGTTCGCGCTCATCCGCCGCTCGCCGGCCGGAGCGAGCGCGGCGATCTCGGCGCGGAGCCGTCCCTGCTCGTCGAACAGCTCCTGCGGCCGGTAGCCGCGCATCCACTCGTCGAGCATTTTGACGTGCCCGGGGTTGGCGGCCATCTCGGCCATCGGCACCTGGTGCGCGCGCCAAGTGCCCTCGACCGGCTTGCCGTCGACGATCTTGGGACCGGTCCACCCCTTGGGCGAGCGGAGCACGATCATCGGCCAGCGCGGCCGACCGGCGGCGGCGGAGGTGCCGCGGGCGTCCTCCTGAATGCGCCGGATTTCGTCGAACGCCTCGTCCATCACCGCGGCAATCCGCTGATGCATGGCCTCGGGGTCGTCCCCCTCGACGAAGTAGGGGTTGTAGCCGTAGCCGCGCATCAGGCTGTCCAGCTCCTCGTGGGGGATGCGCGCGAGAACCGTCGGCCCCGCGATCTTGTAGCCGTTGAGGTGCAGGATGGGGAGCACGGCGCCGTCGTGGACGGGGTTGAGGAACTTGTTCGAATGCCAGCTCGTGGCCAGAGCGCCGGTTTCGGCCTCGCCGTCGCCGATCACGCAGGCGGCGATCAGATTGGGGTTGTCGAACACGGCGCCGTAGGCGTGCGAGAGCGAATAGCCGAGCTCGCCCCCCTCGTTGATCGAGCCCGGCGTCTCGGGCGCCGCGTGGCTGGGGATGCCGCCGGGGAAGGAGAACTGCTTGAACAGCCGCCGCATCCCCTCCTCGTCTTGCGAGATGTCGGGGTAGACCTCGCTGTAGGTCCCTTCGAGATAGGCGTTGGCCACCACGCCGGGGCCGCCGTGGCCGGGGCCGCAGACGTAGATCATGCCGAGGCCGCGGGCCTTGATGATCCGGTTCAGATGGACCCAGATGAAGTTGAGCCCCGGGGTCGTCCCCCAGTGCCCGAGGAGGCGAGGCTTGATGTCCTCGATCGTGATCGGCGCTTTGAGCAGCGGGTTCTTGTAGAGATAGATCTGACCGACGGACAGGTAGTTCGCGGCGCGCCACCAGGCGTCGATCGTCTTCAGGCTTTCAGGGGAGAGCGGACCTTCCACGGCCATCGAGACACCTCCTTCCACCACGCCGGCTATCCTGGCACAGTTGGAAGGAGCGGACGCGGCCGTCACCGGATCGTCGCGGGCGGGGGTGCCGGACGCCATTTTCTCTCTCCCGCCGCGCGCGGCGCCCCTTTCGCCGTGGGAGGCGGCGGACTCGCCTCGCCAGGCGCCACTTTCGCCGCTTCCGGCGGAGCCTTCGCCGCTTCCGGCGAGAGCGCCGCCTTGTCCGCTGCCGCGTCCGCCGCTTCCGGCGAGAGCCGCGCCTCCAGCGGCGAGAGCGCCGCCGGGCGAGGCGAGAGTGCCGCCGGAAGCGGCGAAGGCGCCGCCGGACGAGGCGAAAGTGGCGCCGGAAGCGGCGAGAGGGGCATCGCTCGCTCGCGGCGCTACCTGCCGCTCTAGAGTCCCCCTCCTACTACGGGGCGGCTGCCCTAGCGGCAGAGCTTCGGGCAGGACGCTCCAGGGGCGATATGGGTCGGGATGCAGCAGGCAGTCGCCGCGTTCCAGGCATAGGTGCAGGAGCTGGTGTTCGCGCTGGCGCAGGGGTTGATGACCGCCGAGAGGGGGGCCTTGGGCGCTTGGGCGAGGAGCGTCACCGGGACCAGGAGGCAGAGCAGCAGGGCGAGTTTCTTCATGGAATCGATCCTTTCTGAGAGTTCGGTTGATATCTACTTCATGGAGTGCGCACGC
>DASWQX010001194.1:0-3026 GCA_036403495.1 Thermoanaerobaculia bacterium | reverse complement strand
CGAGAACCCGACTCGGCAAGAAGGCTCCCGCGGCCCTTCAGGCCGCAACGGATTGTCCTCCCTCCCACCCAGGGCATCGGCCTTCGGCCTCAGCCCTGGGCCGTTCTCCCGGCCCGTTGGGCCGGACGGAACCAGACGTCCTGGGGCTGCCGTGCTCCGGGGAACTGGTGCAGTTATTCTGTGACGAGTCCTTAGGCGGCGGCGCTCCCTGATCAAGCTCACTGGCGCGGGCGTTGCAGATACCCTGACGGATGGGGATCGGAAAAGCCTGGGACCTGCTCACCGCCAAGGTGCTGGGATGGACGCGGGACTTCATCCTGCTGCTGCCCAACCTCGCCGTGGCGGTGGCGGTGGTGGTCGGCTTCTGGCTGATCGCCAAGCTGGCGCGGAACCTCCTGCACCGGGTCCTGCGCCGGATCTCCCATAGCGAGCAGGTCAATCGCCTCCTCGGCCAGGCGGTCTTCCTGGCCTTCACCGTCGCCGGCCTGTTCATCGCGCTGGGCATCGTCGGCCTGCAGAAGACGGTGGCCTCGCTGCTCGCCGGCGCCGGCATCCTCGGCCTGGCGCTCGGCTTCGCCTTCCAGGACATCGCGGCCAACTTCATGGCCGGCATCTACCTCTCGATCGAGCGCCCCTTCCGCGCCGGCAACCTGATCCAGACCAAGGACATCCAGGGCATCGTCAAGCAGGTCCACCTGCGCTGGACGGAGATCCGCATCCCGCAGGGGCAGGTCGTGATGGTCCCCAACAAACAGGTGTTCGAGAACCCGATCACCAACTACACCGCGCCAGGGGAGCGGCGGATCGACCTCAAGGCCGGCGTCTCCTACGCCGACGACCTCGACAAGGTGAAGCGAGTGGCCCTGGAGGCGATCGGGACGGTCCCGACGCGCAAGCCGGACCGGGAGATCGAGCTCTTCTTCCAGGAGCTCGGGGAGAGCTCGATCAACTTCGTGGTGCGCTTCTGGATCCCCTTCGCCGCCAAGCAGTCCGACTATCTGAAGGCGCAGAGCGAGGCGATCGAGCGGCTGAAGAAGGCGTTCGACGAGAACGGCATCACGATGCCATTCCCCACCCGCACCCTCGACTTCGCGGTCAAGGGGGGGCAATCGCTCGGCCAGGCGCTCGCGGAGGCTGGGGGCAGCGCACCCCCGCCCGGGCCTGAAGAAACCACCCCGTAACTTCTCCTCTCCCTCCGGCGTACAGACCGGTGAACGGGAGGGAGATCCGCCATGAAGCTCACGATCGAGGGAGTGGGGAAGCGCTACGCCGGGGACTTCTGGGGCCTGCGCGATTTCAGTCTGACGCTGGAGCCGGGGGTGCTCGGCCTGCTGGGTCCCAACGGCGCCGGCAAGTCGACGCTGATGCGGATCCTCGCCACCATCACCCGGCCGACCGAGGGGCGGGTGCTCTGGGACGGCGTCGACGCCGTCCGCTCGCCGGACGGCCTGCGCGCCGTGCTCGGCTACCTGCCGCAGGACTTCGGGGTCTATCCCCATCTGAACGCCGTCGAGTTCCTGGAGTACATGGCGGCGGTCAAGGGGATCGACGGGCGGGCGGCGCGGGCGCGGATCGAGGAGCTGCTGGTGCTGGTCAATTTGACCGAGGCGCGGAAGCGGCCGCTCGGCGGCTTTTCGGGTGGCATGCGGCAGCGGATCGGCATCGCCCAGGCGCTGCTCAACGATCCCCGGCTGCTGATCGTGGACGAGCCGACCGTCGGGCTCGACCCGGAAGAGCGCGTGCGCTTCCGCAACCTCCTCTCCGACCTCGGCGGCGAGCGCATCGTCATTCTCTCCACCCACATCGTCTCGGACGTCGAGGCCACGGCGAGCGGCATCGCCCTGATCGACGGCGGGCGCCTGCTCGCCCACGCCGAGCCGGAGGAGCTGCTGCGCCGGGTGGAGGGACGGGCCTGGGAGTGGACGATCCCGAGCGCCGAGCTGCCGGCGGCGCGCGCGCGCTGGGCGATCAGCAGCACCGTCCGGCGCTCCGACGGCGTCCGCGTGCGCGCGGTCGCGGAGTTCCCGCCGGCCCCCGGCGCCGTCCCGGTGCCCCCCACGCTCGAAGATGCATATCTGGCCATGCTCGCGGGTGAGCGGGCGGCGAAGGCGGCGGCATGAGCGCGCTGGGAACTATGGTGGGAAAAACGGGATCAGTCCGCGTCCTCTGGCATCTGACGCGCGCCGACTTCCTCGAGCGGGTGCGGCGCCAGAGCTTCCTGGTCACCCTGGGGCTCGCCGCCTATCTCGGCTACGTGGTCGCCGCCGGGCAGATGAAGCTCTGGATCGGCGACACGCGGGGGATCTATAACTCGGCCTGGGTGGGCATTCTGATGGCCCTGACGGCCAACCTCTTCCTCTCGCTCGCCGGCTTCTACGTGGTGAAGAACGCCGTCGAGCGCGACCGCCGGACCGGGGTGGGGGAGATCCTCGCCACCACGCCGATGTCCAAGCCGCTCTACACGCTGGGCAAGACGGCCAGCAACCTCGCGGTGCTGCTGGCGATGGTGGCGGTGCTCGCCGCCATGGGGCCGGTGGCGCAGTGGGTCGCCGGGGAGGAGACGCGGATCGAGCTCTGGGGCCTCCTCTCGCCCTTCCTCTTCCTCTGCCTGCCGACGATGGCCCTGGTGGCGGCGAGCGCGGTCCTGTTCGAGACTTTTCCCCTCCTGCGCGGGGGCTTCGGCAACGTGGTCTGGTTCTGCGCCTGGATGGGCCTGCTCCCCGCCGCCGTCCAGATCCCGGGCTTTCCGGACCCCTTCGGTCTCGGCGCCGTCTCGACGCGGATGTACGCGGAGATGAACGACCGGTTCGGCGCGGCCCATCGCAACTTCGTTTTCGGCGGCATGCCCGACGAGACGGCGACGCGGACGATCGTCTGGCACGGGATGCGCTGGACGTCGGGCGTCGTGCTGGGGCAGCTCGTCTGGCTCCTGGTCGCGGTGGGCTTCGCCCTGCTCGCCGCGCTCTTCTTCGATCGCTTCGACCCGTCGCGGGGGCGGGCGCGGGTCCGGAAGGAGAAGGGGAAGG
>DASWQX010001193.1:0-4142 GCA_036403495.1 Thermoanaerobaculia bacterium | reverse complement strand
TGGGGCTATCTTGGTAGATGCTCCCGGGAATCTCTTTTTAGCCGAGGTCCGTGATGACTCAGCCTACCTACCGCCGCCGCCCTCTCGCCGTCCTGCTCGTCCTGGCCGCCCTCGCGGCGCCGTTGTCTCTGCGCGCCGCCTCGACCGGCCAGACAGCGCTGCATACGCCGCAGGGGACCGGAGCGGGAACGGCCGACGGCGACTACGTCACGGCCACCGGGGGCCTCAATACGTTCTACCGCTATTTCGTCGAGGTGCCTCCAGGGCTGGGGCATCTGGTCGTCGAGGTCTTCGATGCCGACGTCGGCCGGGGGGGCGCGGCGGAGAGCACCGCCGGACGCGACCGCGACCGTGGCAATGGCTTCTCGACGACGGCGACCTATACCCTCCTGAGGCCGGACGGGACCACGGCCGCGACCGTCGCCGGGTGCAACGCCACCACCTGCACCGACAACGGCTGGCAGGCGATCCTCGACAGCACGACGGCGCAGAACACCGCCGCCGGCCACTGGGAGCTGCGGGTCACCATGGGCGGCTCGGACGACATCAACGCGATCGGGGTGCGGGCGCACGACGGCACCTCCGGCGCGAGCGGCACCGAGTTGCCCGTCTACATCGACTCGATCGTGGCGCTGGGCGTCAACGCTCCGGCGACCGGCTCGGCCTCGCGCAGCTATACGCTCTATCCTTACGTCACCTCCGGCTGCACCGCCGGCGAGAACGACTTCGACTACGACAGCGACAGCGGCACCGTCGGCTCGCTCGCCTTCTCCAGCCGCACCGGCGCCTTCACCCAGACGGTGGCGAGCGCCAGCCTCTCCGCCAACAACGTCTGGGCCCGGAACACGATCAACCGCTGGACCTCCGACCAGAAGTCGTCCGAGTACGGGATCTGGCAGGGGACCTTCTCGATCAGCACCTACACGAACGCCAACGGCATCAACGGCAACTACACCGACATCTGGCTGAACAACTTCCAGGCGGCGGCCAACCCGCCGGCCGCCAATCCGGTGGCCAACTCGTTCCGGATCTACCTGCCGAACGACGCCGGCACGGCACCGGTCAAGCCCTACGCCCAGCAGCTCGTGACCTACAGCGGCTGCGGCGCCGGGAACGACGGACCGAACCCGCCGGTAGTGGGACAGACGAGCTGCTACACGGTCACCATCCAGGTGACCAATCCGGCGGCCCAGGCGATCACCTTCTCGGCCGCCAACCTGGTGACCTCCAACATCCCCGGCGGCACCGCGCTCTATGCCGGTATCCCCCAGACCAGCCAGGGCTCGGTGGTGACCCAGCCGGCCGTGGGCGGCTCGGGCACTCTCACCTGGAATCCCGGCACGCTGGCGGCGGGCGCCACGGCGACCCTCGCCTACCGGGTGAAGGTGAAGCCGACCGCGGCCGGGCAGCGCATCGTCGTCACCGGCACTCCCGCCGCGAACGGCACGACGGCGAAGTATGTGGACGAGACGGGGAACGGCACGCAGACCCGTGCCACCTTCACTTTCGGCCCGCTCTGCGAGCTGGCGGTGACCCAGGGCCTGCTCACCGAGGCGGTGATCTCCGGGTTCCGCGCCTCGCCGGCGAACGGCGGCGGCGTGCTCCTCGAGTGGCGGACCGCCTCGGAAGCGGCGACGGCAGGCTTCTACGTCCAGCGCCGCGACGGCGACCGGTGGGTGAGGGTCAACCGCGAGCTGCTCGCCGGCCTCCAGGCGCCGCAGGGGGGCGTCTACCGCTTCGTCGATCCCCAGGCGTCTCCCGGGGACGAGCCGCTCTACCGGCTGGTCGAGGTCGAGGCCGGCGGGGCGCGCCACACCTACGGGCCGTTCGCCGCCAAGGTCGACTGGGACCGCCCGGATCCGCGGATCGGCGTAGCGGACTTCGAACGGGCCGTCCATCCTGCGACCCGCAAAGGTCCCGTCCAGGAGACCCCGCGGCTGAAGAGCGCGGCGGTCGGTCCGGACGGCACTTGGCTCGGAGTGCGCCAGACCGGCCTCTACCACCTCGCTGCCGCCGACGTCGCGGCCTGGCTCGGCATGACGCCGGCGGACGCCGCGAAGTCGATCGCCAAGGGGAAGGTCTCGATCACCCGCGACGGACAGCCGGTGGCCTGGATGCCCGAGCTCGCCTCCGACAGCCTCAAGGACAGCGCCCTGGGCTTGTTCTTCTACGGCGAGGCGCCGCACAGCCTGTTCACGGTGACGAGCGTCTACCGGCTCCAGATTGCCTCCGGGTTATGGATGCAGGCAGTGGCCGCCGGCACCGCGGCACCGGTCGCGGGGGGCAGCTTCCCCGTCACGGCGCACATCGAGAAGGACCTCTTCGCGGCCACCGTGCTCCCCCTCGATCCCGACTCGGACTACTGGTTCTGGGACTTCCTCCAGGCGGGCGATCCGACCTTCGGGCAGAAGACCTTCGCGCTCGACGCGCCGGGTCTCGCCGGCCCCCCCGGAATCGGCGGCGGCACGCTCACGGTCGCCTTCCAGGGGGCGACCTCGAGCGGCGTCACCGGCGAGCACCATGCCCAGATCTCGCTCAACGGCACGCCGCTCGGCGAGACGAGCTGGACCGGCATCACCGCCCAGCAGCCGACCTTCGCCGTTCCGGCGGGCGTCCTGCAGGCGACCGGCAACCAGGCGCAGGTGACCGCCCTGATCGGCAACGGCGCGCCCTTCAGCATCTTCTACCTGAGCTCCTTTGACCTCTCCTACGCGCGGACCTTCCAGGCGGCCGGCAACGCCCTGGCATTTACCGGCGGCGGCAACGCTCAGGTGACGGTCAGCGGCTTCTCCAGCGCCGCCATCCGACTGCTCGACATCCAGGACCCGCTCCACCCGCGCTGGATCACTGGCGGGGGGGTGGGGCGCGACGGCGCTGGCGTCTTCCGTCTGAGCCTGGTTCCCTCCGCGTCCGCGAAGTACTTCGCCGCCTCTCCGGCCGCCTTCCTGGCTCCCGCCGCCAGCCGGCCCTGGAGCGCGCCGGCTCTGAATTCGACGGCGAACCGCGCCGACTACCTGGTGATCGCGCCCCCCGCTCTGCGCGACGCCGCCGAACGCCTAGCCGATCTGCGGCGGGCGCAGGGGCTGGTGGCGATCGTCGCCGATCTCGACCAGATCATGGACACCTTCAACTCGGGGGTCTCCGATCCGCACGCCCTCCGGACCTTCCTCACCTACGCCCACACGCGGTGGGCTCAAGGCCCGCGCTACGTCGCGCTCGCCGGCGGCGGGACGGTCGACTACCGCAACCTCCTCGGCTACGGCGACAACCTGGTGCCGCCGCTGATGATCGACAACGACGGCGGCCTCTTCCCCTCCGACAACCTGTTCGGCGATGTGGAAGGCGACGGCCTTCCCGAGGTCGCCGTGGGGCGCATCCCGGTCCTCTCGGCGGCGGAGCTGGACGCTTACACCGCCAAGGTGGCGGCCTACGAGAGCTCCGCGCCGGCGGCCTGGACCGGCACAGCGGTGATGGCGGCCGACGCCGCCGACCGGGGGGCAGACTTCGCGGCGGACAGCGGCCAAGTCGCCGGCCAGCTCCCATCTACCTATGCCGTAAGCCGGATCGACCTCACCACCACGCCGCTCGCCGACGCCCGCGCGCAGCTCCTCGGCACGATCGGCAGCGGCGCGGCCTTCGTCAACTACGTCGGCCACGGCGCCCTCGACCGCCTCTCGGCGGGAGGCCTGCTGACCAGCGCCGACGTGCCGGGCCTGACCAACGGCGCCCGGCTGCCGGTGGTGACGGCAATGACCTGCACCATCAACCGCTTCGCCGTGCCGGGCATCGCGGCGCTGGGCGAGTTGCTGGTGAAGAGCGGAGCCGGCGGCGCCGCGGCGGTGTGGGGCCCCGCGGGGCTCTCCTCCAACGGCGACGCCCGGCTGCTCGCCGAGCGCTTCTACCATGCGACCGACGCGCGCCTCGGCGACCGCGTCCTGCGCGCCATCGGCGAGCTCCGGACCCTCGGCGGCGACCCCGACCTGCCACGCGTCTACGACCTGATGGGCGACCCCGCCCTGCGGCTCCAGACGCCCCTCCCGCCCGCCGTGACCGGCACCGGCACCGGCACGGGCGAGTAAAACCCCTGGGACCGCCGGCGTCCCGCCGGCTCTAACTAAAACTAACTAAAAGCGAAGTTAGAG
>DASWQX010001192.1:0-4845 GCA_036403495.1 Thermoanaerobaculia bacterium | reverse complement strand
TCGATCATCTTGTCCCCCTCGTGCTTGGCGTCCTCCTCGATCTTGCGCTTCACCACCTCGGCGTCGCGCCGGCCTTCCTCGACGATCGCCGTCGCCTCCCCGCGCGCCGTGGCCAGCCGCTCCTCGTACTCCTTGAGCCGCGCCTCGGCCGCGTCGCGGTCGGCCTTGGCCTTGGCCAGCGCGTCGTGGATGAAGCTCTCCCGCGCTTGCAGGTTCTTGAGGATCGGACCCCAGGCGAACTTGCCGAGAATGATCAGCACGAGGACGAAGATCAGGATCGTCCAGAAGGAGTTGCCGAGGTCGCCCGCGAACAGGTTGGGCTCCCCCGCCGCCTCGGCGGCCAGCGCGGGAAACGCCGTCATCAGCAGAGCGGCGGAAGCGAACAGTGCTCTCTTGGGTTTCTGACTCATCGGATCACCCTGCACGAAGTACTCGCGTTCAAAGCCCCCTCCCGGGATCGGGAAGGGGGGAGTCGCTGGGGAGGTCGCGGCCTCAGCGGGAGGCCAGCAGACCGACGACGACCGCGAACAGCATGGCGCCTTCGATCAGCGCCGCGGTGATGATCATCGCGGTGCTGATCTGGCCGGCGGCTTCCGGCTGGCGGGCGATCGACTCGACCGCGCTGCCGCCGATGCGGCCGATGCCGAGGCCGCCGCCGAGCAGGGCGAGGCCGGCGCCGAGCGCGCCGCCCAGCTTGCGGGCGCCGTCGGTGGTCAGCAGACCGCCGTCATGGGCGCCGTCCACCGCCGGAGTCCCGGCGGTCGCCTGCGCGTGGACCGGGGCCACACCGGCGAACATCAGCACGAAACCGAAGGCAACCATCATCAACGCGAGTTTGGCCGTTCTCTTGCTCATCGAAAAGATCCTTTCCTAGGTCGGTCCGCCCCCGCTCTATTCGGCAGGGCGAGTAGGTTTCAATCAGTGCGCCTGCGCCCCCGTGGCATGGTCGTCGTGTTTGTCGTGGTGGAAGACGATCGACTGGCCGATGAACAGGGTCGTCAGGAAGGTGAAAATGTACGCCTGCAGCAACGCGACGAAGATCTCCAGCAGAGTGATCGCGACGCTGCCCAGCACCACGGGGACGGCGACTCCGAGAGCGGTCGCGATGCCGTTCGCCGCGGCCGAGAAGATGAAGCTGACCAGCACCGCCAGCAGCACGTGGCCGGCCACCATGTTGGCGCACAGCCGGACGATCAGCGCGAAGATCCGCGCGAACAGGCCGATCACCTCGATCGGCACCAGCAGCCAGGCCAGCCACCAGGGGCCGGGGTTGAAGTGGCCGAAGAAGTGGCGGCCGCCGAGGCGGATGCCGTTGAAGATCATCATCGTCAGCGTCATCAGCGCCAGCGTCGCCGTCACCCAGACGTTCGCCGTCGCCGCGCCGCCGAGGGGCGCGCCGAAGATGTGGATGAAGCCGATCGGCAGCAGGCCCAGCATGTTGACCGTGAGGACGAAGAAGAAGACGGTCCAGATGAACTTGATGAAGCGGTCGGTGTACTCGCCCAGGGCCGGCTGCGCGACTTCCTTGCGCAGGTACTCGCAGATCGCCTCCAGGGCGTTGCCGGCGCCGACCGGCACCAGGGAGTCGACCTCGCCCGTGCCGCGGCGGCGGCGCACCGAGATCGGCACCAGCAGGACCAGCAGCAGCCCCGCCAGCATCATCATCACGATGTGGCTGTCGAGCAGCGTGATCTTGCCGTCCTGCGTCAGCCATCCGAGGTTGGCCGGCCGCTGGATCATTGGATGCCGCACGATGTGCTCGAGCGGGCTCTCTGCCAGGAATGCGAGAAACATTCTTACCGTCTCCAGTTACGAATCAGCAGCGGATCGGAAATCGTCAAAAGCCACGGACCGCGTACCAGACGTCGAGCCCGAGCTGTGCCATGTACCCCAGCGCGATCCAGATCAGGAAAGGACCGCTCGCGAACCAGCCGGACAGCCCCACCGACAGCCCCAGCACTACCAGCGTCGCGGCGCGCAACCCCATCGAGATCAACCCCTGAAGCGGCGAGGCCGTGGCCCCGCGCCGCCGGGAGAGCGCGACCGGCAACGCGCCGACCGCCGAGGCGATCACTCCGATGGCGCATCCCGCCAGCATGGCCGGGAGCGCCCCTTCACCGCCCAGCCGCCGGGTCGGCGCGTAGCCCAGTAGAGCCGCCGCGCCGCCGACCGCCACCGCCCAGGCCAGGAACCGCAAATATCCCGCGGTAGCCGATCGGGAGGCGGTCATCGCGGCCCGTCGCCGTTCGGTCCCTTGACCTCGCGGCCGGACTTCTCGGGCGTCATCTGGCGAATCATGTTGTACGTCCCGCCGATCAGGCCGAGGACCAAGCCGATCAGGATGCCCCAGGGGCTGGTCCCGAAATGGCCGTCCCAGAAGTAGCCTGCCAGCGTCAGGCCCAACACGGCACCGACGAACTCGAACCCGATGCCTGACAGCTTGGAGGAGCCGCTCCTGGCTCGCGGTTCTTCAGGCAGTTCCTCTGGCATTCAAAGGGCCTCCTTGGAACCTCGCACCTCTCCCTGGGCACCTCTCCCTGAATCGGGGCGGAGCATAGCAGGTCGGGCCGAGCTTGTGAAGACCTTCACAAGCGTCCGGAGACGTTTCAGTCGCGGAGCACCGGCAGCAGCGCCGGCGAGGGGAGGTCGAGCGGGATGGAGATCCGCTGGGTCAGGATCTCGCGCTGGCGATGGACCAGCTCTTCGAGCGACATGGTGGAGAGGATCCGGTCGACAGCCTTCTTGACCTCCAGGAAGACTTCGCGGATGGCGCAGAACTCGGTCCCCACGTCGATCGTGCAGGGGAGGGCGAGGATCTGGTCGATGGTGGTGGTCTGCCCCTCGAGCGTCACCATGATGTGGCGCAGGCTGATCTGGGAGGCCGGCCGGGCGAGCGCGTGCCCCCCCTGCGGGCCGCGGTTGGACTGGATCAGCCGGTCCTTGGAGAGCAGCGCGAGGATCTGGCGGAGGTAGGGCTCGGGGATCCCCTGGTGCTGGGCGATCTCGTGGCTGGTCACCGGCCCCTGCTCGCCTTTCATGGCGATGTAGAGCATGGCGCGAATGCCGTACTCGCCCTTGGTGGAGATCTTCATGATGTGTGGATTCCGTTAAAAGTCTACCACACCGGCCGCCCACCGCCGGTCCGCCCGGCCGGTCCGCCCGGCCGCCACCAGCTCCGGCAGGCGTGTGAGGTCGCGCAGGTCGCCGCCATCGGTGTTGCGGGTGAGATGGAGGGCCTTCATCCCCGCCGCCACCGCCCCCTCGACGTCCTCCAGCCGGCCGTCGCCGACGTGCAGGGCCGCGGCCGGCTCGACGCCCAGCTCGGCCAGCGCCTGGAGGAAGATCCGCTTGTCGGGTTTCTCGACCCCCGCCTTCTCCGAGTAGGTGATCGAGCCGAGGAGGCGGGCGAGGCCGAGCTTCGTCAGCAGGCCGGGGAGCCGGTGGTCCCAGTTGCTCACCACCCCCAGCCGCACCCCGGAGCGCGCCAGCGTCCGGAGCGCCTCCGGCACCTCCGGGTAGACCTCCCAGGCCGTGGTGGTGCCAAAGCGGTGGAAGAGCTCCGCCGCCGCGAAGCGCGAGGGGGGAGGGGCCTCCCGCAGCTCGCACATCCGCTCCAAGAAGCGGAGCCACCAGCCGCGCTCCCCCTCCGGGTGCGCCGAGAAGCGGTCGTGCCCCGGGTCGGCGCTGCACGAGAGCTCAGCCCAGACCACCGAGATCAGCCGCCGCGCCTCCTCGCCGTCGATCTCCAGGCCGTGCCGGCGCAGCACCTCGGCGTAGATCTCGCCGAGGCGCGGGCTGTGGATCAGCGTGTGGGTGACGTCGAAGGTGACGGCCTCGATCATGGCTCCGATAACGCTCGGGGGGCGTGATAAATTTTCCCCGATGCGCTCTCCGACCGTCCGCGCCGCGCTGGCCCTGGCCCTCTTCTCGGGGTGGATGGCCCTGCTGTTCTGGGGCTTCGCCTTCGGCGGCGGGGTGCACGCGCTGCTGGCGGCGGGACTGGCCCTCTTCCCCTGGCGCTCCGCGGCGGCGGCGGCGCCCATCCCTCCCGAGAGCTGAGATTCGCCCCACGCCGATTGCCAAACAACCGCCGCGTGGGGCCTGTGGCCCTCCGCGAAGGCGCATCGATCCCAGGCGAAGGGTGCGTGGCAATCCGCGAAGGCCCTTCGCCCCCAGGCGAAGGGCGCGTGGCCCTCCGCGAGGGCGCATCGATCCCAGGCGAAGGGCGTATGGCCCTCCGCGAGGGCGCATCGCCCCCAGGCGTGGGGCGTGTGGCCCTCGGCGAAGGCGCATCGGGCCCAGGCGTCGGGCGTGTGGCCCTCCGCGAGGGCGCTTCGCCCCTACCCCCGCCACGCCTCCACCGGGTTCGCCAGCACCCCCACCCCCGAGACCTCCACCTCCACGCGGTCGCCGCCGGCCAGCGGCCCGACGCCCGCCGGGGTGCCGGTCAGCAGGACGTCGCCCGCTTCCAGGGTCATCATCCGCGAGACGTAGGCGAGGAGGTCGGCGATCGGGAAGGCCATTTGCCGCGTGTGGCCGCGCTGGCGCTCGGCGCCGTTGACGCGGGTGACCACCTCCAGGTCCTCCAAGTCGGCGCCGACGCGGATCGCCGGTCCGAGCGGGCAGAAGGTGTCGAACCCCTTGGCGCGGGCGAAGCGGCCGTCCTTCTTCTGCAGGTCGCGGGCGGTGACGTCGTTGGCGCAGGTGACGCCGAGCACGGCCTCGCGCGCCTCCGCCGCCGAGGCCCGCGTCAGCCGGCGGCGCAGGACGACCGCAATCTCCCCCTCGTACTCCACCTGCCGGCTCTCCGGGGTGAGCACGATCGGCGCGCCGGGCCCGGTCAGC
>DASWQX010001191.1:0-6245 GCA_036403495.1 Thermoanaerobaculia bacterium | reverse complement strand
CGTCCGCCGCCACATCCCCCTCGATCTCGTAGGTCTTCCAGGTGGCGTCCCGGATCGGCCGGTCGGCCCGGTTGTCGAAGAATCCCGGCCGGCCGCCGGCGCGATCGACTCGCAGGCCGAGTTGGGCGAAGCCGCCAACCTGGACCTCGGTGCGCACGGTCGCCCGCAGCCGCACCCGCTTCCCCCGCAGATCGCCGGGCGCGATCGCCTGGACCAGCGTGCCGAAGCCGGGCGGGCTGCGTTCGTCGATCCGCTCGCTGGAAAAGACTTTCGACGGGCTGTCGAAATGCCCGCCGAAGTGCCTCCAGGCCATCACCTTGAACGGCCCCGCGCCGGCCGGCCGCCGCAGCTCCGCGGGCACCTCCGGCTTACCCTTCGCGGATACTCGGAGGGTCGGCGCCAGCGGGCGGAAGAAGTCTTCCAGGGCCCGCGCCAGCGCCGTCGGATCCGCCGCTCCCTCCACCGCGCCGACCCCCGCCACCGCGACCCGGTTCCAGTCCGCCGCGGCGGCCGCGTCGCTGGGGTGAAAGAAGCGGACCAGCGCGAGGAGGCGAGCGAAGGCGGTCAGGTTGGCGACGCTCCGCTCCGAGAGAGGGCGCGGCGGCTCAACGGCGGCGCCGGTCCGCGGCCAGACCACAAGAAGCAGCAGGAGTGAGTAGGCGAGGCGTCGCATTCAGATCCCTTATCCACATCTCCTCGCTTCGATCGCCCTCCGTGGCCTGCGACCTCATCCCCTATCCCTTCTCCTAAAAGGAGAAGGGGGACGACTGCGATGCGGCCCCCGTTGGGCCCTCCCTCTCCTTCAGGAGAGGGACCGAGGGTGAGGTCGCAGGCCACAGAGGGTGGCCTACTGCCCCGGCATCCTATCAACCCGCGCACGGCCCTTGCACCACGATCGGCCGTGCCACAGGATAGGACCGCTCCATGAGACCCTCCGCACCCACCACCACCGCTCCGTCCGCCGGCGGCTTTGCCTTCATGGTGCGCGCCCTGCATCACCGCAACTACCGGCTCTTCTTCACGGGACAGACCGTGTCGCTGGTCGGCTCCTGGATGACGCGGATCGCCACGAGCTGGCTGGTCTACCGGCTGACCGGCTCGGCGCTCCTGCTCGGCCTCGTCGGCTTCGCCGGGCAGATCCCCTCGTTCCTCCTCGCCCCCTTCGCCGGCGTCCTGATCGACCGCTGGAACCGCCACCGGCTGCTGGTGGTCACCCAGATCCTCGCCATGCTCCAATCGGCGGCGCTGGCGGCCCTGGCGCTCACCGGCGTGATCAACATCTGGCACGTCCTCTTCCTCAGCCTCTTCCAGGGGGTGATCAACGCCTTCGACATGCCGGCGCGGCAGTCGTTCGTAGTCGAGATGGTCGAGAAGCGGGAGGACCTGCCGAACGCCATCGCCCTCAATTCCTCGATGGTCAACGCCGCCCGCCTGCTGGGGCCGTCGATCGGCGGCGTGATCATCGCCGCGGTCGGCGAGGGGTGGTGCTTCGCGATCGACGCCGTGAGCTATCTGGCGGTGATCGCCTCGCTCCTGCTGATGCGGCTGGCGGCGCGGGCCCCGCGGGTGAAATCGAGCGAAGCCCGGATGCTGACCGAGCTGCGCGCCGGCTGGCGCTACGTCTCCGGCTCGCCGCCGATCCGCAGCATCCTCCTGCTGCTCGCCCTGGTCAGCCTGGTGGGGATGCCCTACACGGTGCTGATGCCGGTCTTCGCCTCGAAGATCCTGCACGGCGGCCCGCACACCCTGGGGTTCCTGATGGCGGCCACCGGCGTCGGCGCGCTGCTCGGCGCGATCTTCCTCGCCCAGCGCCGGTCGGTGATCGGCCTCGGCCGCGTGGTGCCGATGATGTCCGCCCTCTTCGGCGCCGGCCTGGTCGCCTTCTCGCTGTCGCGCCTCCTCTGGCTCTCGCTGATCCTCCTGATGATTACCGGCGTCGGCTTCATGGTGCAGATGGCGGCGAGCAACACCCTCCTCCAGACCCTGGTCGACGACGACAAGCGGGGCCGGGTGATGAGCTTCTACACCATGTCGATCATGGGCGTCACCCCCTTCGGCAGCCTGATGGCGGGAGGCCTGGCGCACCGCTTCGGCGCGCCCCACACCCTCCTCGTCGGCGGCGTCGGCTGCGTCCTCGCCGCCGCCTGGTTCGCCAGCCTCCTCCCCCGCCTCCGCGAGCGGGTGCGGCCGATCTACATCGAGAAGGGGATCCTCCCCGCCATGGCCGCGGAAGGGATCAGCGCCGCGACCCAGCTCATGGTGCCGCCGGAACGGTGAGAACGCCGGGAGGCGGATTGACTTGCAGGCATAAGGAGCCTACGCTGCCTGCATGCAGTACACGCTCCGCAATGTTCCCCCACTGCTCGACGAAGCCCTCCGGACAAAAGCCCGGGAGGAAGGAAAGAGCCTCAACGACGTGACCCTCGAGGCCATCATGGCCGGTGTGGGACTGACGGGCCAGCCGATCAAGCACCGGGATTTGAGCGACGTCGCAGGCCGTTGGGTCGCCGACCCAGCGACCGAAGAGACCCTCTTGGAGCAGCGCCGAATCGATCCCGAGATCTGGCGGTGAAGCTGGCTCTCGACACGAATCGCTACCGCGACCTCTGTGACAACGACCGGGATGTGGTCCGCCTCCTGGAGAACGCAGAGAGCATTTATGTTCCCTTCATCGTCATCGCCGAGCTGCGCGCTGGTTTTGCCCTGGGAACGAAGGGGCGAGAGAACGAGTCGGTATTGCAACGGTTTTTGATGAAGCCCGGAGTGGAAGTGGCGTACGCCGGAGATGCCACGACCGATCCTATGCCAGCCTTTATCGGCAGCTCAGGCAGCAGGCAACTCCGATCCCGACGAACGACCTCTGGATCGCGGCGCTCGTCTTGGAACGAGGATTCGTGCTCTGCTCGCGGGACGAACACTTCAAGTATCTGCCACAGCTAAATATCATCTGAGAAGCCTCCGGCGGGTTACAACAGCCCTGGCGACAAGAGAAGCTTATCCTCGCTTGGGCAGGCTCACGAAGGCCCTCCTCGCGCACCTTTCGAAGTGGAGGTCAACTCACCCACACCTAGAAGGAGGAAGCGATGTCTTTCAGAACACGGCTCCTATTGATCCCGGTAGCCCTTCTCCTCACCGCTGCCGTGGCCCTCGCCTCGCCCGGAGCTCCCCAGGCCCCGCAGGCCCCCGCCGTCACAGCGAACGAGCCCCTCGCGGCGCTCTCCACGGCAGGCTCCGCCTGCAAGGGAGCGGACCTCCCCCTCTTCGCCGCCGAGCCGCAGGCCACGGCGACCGACCTCTGCGGCGCCTGCAGCGATGCGGCTTGCGCGGGCAAGACGCCCAACGCGGTCTGTGGCCCCGCCGGCTTTCGCTGCATCGCCGGCCCCTCGTGCAGCACGGTGGATCGCTTTCGCTGCCGGTGCCTGATCATTTAGGCAACTCAGAGAGCGCGAGCGGGATCAGCGCCGCTACCCCCGCTCGCCCAGCCGTCGGGAGGTGAGAACACCTCTTGATTGTGCCCACCGGCACCGTCCTTGGCTCCCGCCGATTCCGAATGGACCCTCCGCCACCGCGGAGCAGGCATCTCTCCCAGTCGGATAAGCACCTGATTGGCCCGAAAACGGTCTCCCGCCCTCCCGCGGATGGGGAGGACGGGAGAGCCGGTACCTCGCAGCATCCCGAGGCTGCGACCTTCGGCGGCCAAGCTCAGGAGCCGAGGGCGACGAAGGCTTCTTGGAGGGCCTGCAGGGACTGCACCACGATGGTCGCCGACTGTGAGTTCTGGATGCTGTCGGCATTGATCCAGACCAGCTGCTGGCCATTGCCCTGGAGGTTCCATGTAAGCGTCTGGCCAGGCACGACGTTCTTGGTCACGAAGTCTGCGGCGTTGCCGGCGTATTTGATCACACTGGAAGGATCGACCAAGGAGTTGACGACGTTCACCACCGCCTGCTGCTCCGAAAACTGCACGGAGATGAACTGATTGACGTCGCTTTGGATCTGGGCGCTGTACCAGTGAGAAGCCGGCACCGCGTAGAAACGCGTGAACGCCTTGAAGGACTGGGGGTTGCCGTTGAGCGGCAAGCCTACGTTGTTGATTCCCGCGGTGTTGGTCGGCATTTTGACGCTGCCGATGAAGGCCTGGACCTTGGCCCCGGGCTGGGCATTCGTGATCGACGCCGAAACGGTGTTGGTCTGATCGCCGTTCACGAAGCAAAGCGCGGCAAGCCCTTGATTTCCCGTGGTACCCGGCACGGTCACCGCCACCGGCGGCTGGGAGTTGCTCCACACGACCTGCACCGTGGTGCTGGCGTCGTTACCGGCGGAGTTGTAGAAGAACAGAGCATAGAGCTGCCCTTGATTCAAGCCGCCGATGCAGGACGCGGTATCGCCCTGCCCGAACGTGATGAGCTGGCCCTGATTCCAGTTGATCGTGCTCATAATGCGTTTCCTTTCATAGATGTCGTTGATTTGTGCAGCAATGGGTTGATCGTTGGTGATCGGTGGATCGACGGATCAGATGACTTCTTGAATTATAGGCTTGGGCGTCGACGGGCTATGCGTGGGTCGTGGGTCGATTTCGCTAGTCGTAGACACGATTTCTCCTTTCCTTTAGGTTTTCGCGGCGCGTGCACTGTCCGGCTCGATGGCCGATGACCCGTCGTGGTCGTCGTGATTCTGCGATCGGACAAAGGCAAGGTATGTGCCAGGAAATTCACAAAGGGGAAAATGACTTGTGGCGGTTGTCGGCGACAGCTCCACTGTCGGGCGGGGCCTCCGACAACCTCCAACAATCTGTTAGGGCGGCCAAGCGGCCTTACAACATTACATTGCTGCGGTTATGTTTCGCCTCCAAGTATTACCAATTTATCCGCGACCTCGACGACGTTCGACAGGCCTTAGAGTTTCCAAGTTTTCGCTCACTTCCCAGCCTAGGGATGCCGCTCGCCGAAGGCATCTCGATCACTGAATCCGCTCATGGCTCTCTCGCCATTTTGCGATTGAACCCCTCTGCCGTTCTCCCGTCTCCTCGGGCCTAGCCCCGAACGCCATCTTTTCTTCCCCTCAAGACTTCGACTCACAAATCGGTTAAGATCTGTCCGCTCCCAGAGGCAGATGTCACCGATTGGAGGCAGGTGGAGTGCTCTACGCGGGTCTGTACGAGATCTCGAAGCTCCTGCTGGCCGAGGACGACGCGGAGAGGAAAGTTCTCCCACGGCGCCTGGTCGAGCGGTGCGGCGCCGAGACGGGCTTTGTCGTCGTCCGCGAGGACGGCTCGTACCAGCAGAAGCATGAGGTCGGCAAGAAGCGAGGCAGGGCCGGCACAAGCGGGCTTGAATCGCCTCCGCTCAGGCTTGAGGCGAAGCTGAGCAAGCTTGCTCAGCCTCCCGCAGGCTTGGGGCGGCCCGCCTCGAGCCTGAATCGGCTCTCTCGAGCTTGAGACGAGCCGTCGCAAGCTCGAAGCGGCTCGCCTCAAGGCTGGGACGAGCCGGATCAAAGCTGCGGAAATCCGCGCGAGTTTGCGATGCGACACTTCAAGCTTGCCGCGGAGCAATGAAGGGTACAGACGCTTCGCGCAGGCTTGAATCGATTCGCGGCAAGCTCGGCTGGGCGCGTTGCCAACTCGGAATGAAGCGGATCAAGCTTGCCACGGCGGGACCCAAGCTTCCGCGGGACTCTCCAAGCTCGAAGCGTCTCGCTGCAAGCTCGATCGGAACGGCGCAAGCTTGAAACGGCTCGTCTCAAGCTTGCGTGCGGTTGACGCAGCGCTCTTCCGCGGCGGTTCAAGCCTGGCAAGGGACGTTGAAGCCCTTAACGCTCTGGGCTTTTGCATTCAGTCAAGCGCGTAGCCGCCAGAAAAGGTGCCCTTTGCGCTCTTCGCGGAGCGGGTCTGGAAGCTACGGGCCAACGTCACGAGCTACGACGCCTGGTACGTGGCGGTGGCCGAACAGTGCGACCTCCCCCTGGCGACCCTCGATCGCCGCCTCGCCAGAGCCTCCGGCCCTCGCTGCCGCTTCCTTCTGCCACCCTTGGCCTGAGAGTGCCGGCTACCTGACGCAGGCCAGGAGGAGACGTCCTCCTGCGGCGACTCGTCGAGCGGTGCGGCGGCCTGGCGAAAGGCGGGGCTGTCGGGGCAAGCTGAGTGCCCGACGTCCACCGGAGCTGCTCGCGGACGGGCTTGGGAATGACAACCTGACCCTTGCTGGTCATGCGAGTTGCGGACTTCATGACTTCATCTTGCCAGCGGT
>DASWQX010001190.1:0-1580 GCA_036403495.1 Thermoanaerobaculia bacterium | reverse complement strand
TGGCCGCCATTCCTTGATGCCGAGCGCAAGAAGTGGTCCGGCCTCGCCGATTTTTGTGACCGTCTACCATCATTAATGCCTCCGCGCTCTCGCCTCGCAGCGGTTCGATGATTTGTGCAGTGGGTAAGATTGCAGGCAGCGCGCCCCACTTCCTCATCACCCCGCCCACGGGCCCCCTCGTCCGTTCCGTCCCGTCCTCGACCCTCCTACGCTCCGCCTCGCATCAGCACTCCGCTGGTGCATCGGTTCTTCACAGCACAGGAGGGTAGGTTCATGAGTCTCATGCTCCACAGTGGCGGCCGGCTTTGCTCCGAGGCAGAGCTGCGGGCCATCCCGGCCCCGCCTCCTCAGGGGCGGTGGCACCCGGTCGCCCACGCCTGCGTCCTCGACGCGGTGACGGCGACGCTCGAAGGGGCGGGGTACCAAGTCCGCGACCGCAAGCTCGCCATCGCCCGCGAGGGCCGGCGGTTCTTCGGCACCCTGGCTCTGGCAACGCCCTTGGCCGACGGGGTGGCGCTCGCGGTCGGGGTCCGAAACTCCATCGACAAGAGCTTCCCCCTCGGGTTCTGCGCGGGGAGCCGAGTGTTCGTCTGCGACAACCTGGCGTTCCGCAGCGAACTCCTCGTCCGCCGCAAGCACACGCGCTTCGGGCAGGTGCGGTTCCAGAACGCCATCGCCGACGCCGTGCAGTCCCTCGCCTCCTTCCAGGAGGCCGAAGCGGCCCGCATTGGGCGGCTCATGGCGGCCGATCTCTCGGATGACCAGGCACTCGCGCTCATGCTCCGCGCGATGGAGCAATCCGTCGTCGCCGCCCCGGTCCTGCCGAAGGTTCTCGCCGAGTGGCGCACCCCCGCCCACGACTACGGGACCGGCGACCGCGCGACCACGTGGAAGCTGCTCAACTGCTTCACTACGGTCCTCGGGCCCCGCGCCGTCCGAAACCCAAACGAGTACGCGGGGCAGACGATCCGCCTCAACGCGCTCCTGTCGCCCCCGACCGAGCCGGTCCTCGACGCCGCGCTCACGCGGGCGGCGATGGAGCGGCTGCCGGAGGCCGGGTATGGCCAGGCGGCGTAACCGGAAGGTCAATCGCGGTTGGCTTCAGAAAGGATTCGATGCCAGACGCCACATCCTCACGGAGGAGGAACGCCGGAGAGGCGGTCTCTCCTGCGCGAAGAAGCTCAAGGTCCAGGGCCGGTGGTTCTCCGACTGGTGGGACCGCTGGGCCCGTAGAAGGAAAAGCGAGAAAGGAGAATGGGTCGATGAAGAAACGACGCAGTAGCGAGCGCCCGCCCGACGTCCCGGTGCATCCGGACGGCACCGTCGCCGACCCGCACGCCAACGGGCAGCCGGTCGCGGCCACGACCGCGGAGAGCAGCGCACCGGGAGCGACAACCCTGACCGAACCGGCCAAGGATCGGCCGGTGGCTACGTTCGCGGCCTTGAGCGACCGCACGACGCGGATCGAGGTGGCGGCGTGGGCGAGGACCGTCCAGGTCGGAGACGAGGAGGTCCTTCAGTTCGCCCTTTCCATCCAGCGGTCGTGGCGGGACAAGGATGGTGCATGGACGAGGAACGGC
>DASWQX010001189.1:0-3534 GCA_036403495.1 Thermoanaerobaculia bacterium | reverse complement strand
CAGGTAGCGCAGCCCCCCCATCTCCAGGATGGCGTCGACCCGCTGCGGCGTGAGCCCCGTGCCGTTGGTCAGCACGGCCGGCGGCAGGCCGTAGCGCTTGAGGAGCCGCACCTGATCGAGGAAGCGCTTGTCGGCCGTCGGCTCGTTGTAGTGGATCATCGAGACCCCTTCGAGCGTTCCCTTGTGCGCCGCGAGCTGGGCCACGACCTGCTCGTAGAACTCCATGCTCATGAAGTGGTCCTCCCGGCGGTCGACGGAGACCGGACAGAAGTAGCAACCCTGGTTGCACACGGTGCTCGCCTCCAGCGACACATACTTCAGCCGGAAGCGCCCGCCGAGATCGGCCGCGGGCGCGGATTCGATCAGCCAGCCGCCGGTGAAGAGCTCGCCGCGGACCTTGGGTGTGAGCCCGGCCGGGCGGAGCGGGCCGTTCCGCAGCTCTTGCAGCTCGCGGAAGCCGGGATCTCCGCTGGACAGGAAGAGGTCGCTCAGGGTGTTGTAGATCCGGTCGGGGCTGAAGTGGAGGAATGGCTCCACCACCAGCAGGTCCGCCGCCGGCATCGTCATTTCGCTCTTCCCTACCAACTGCTCGATCATGTTGAACGGCCCTCTCGACATCTATACGCGTCAACCATCCGGAACGTCGCGTCTCACTATATCAAGCCGGCCAGCTCCCGCCCCTCTGCGTCGACCACCCGCAGGGCGAGCCCGGTGCCGGCGAGCCGCTCCGCGACCTCCGCCGGAAGCGTCCAGCCGCCCGCCGGAGGGGCGGTGAGCCGCTCGCCGGCGGCGGGAAAACCCGCCGGGTTGGGCGACACCTCGACCCAGAGCGGAAAGGGGAGGCCCGTCAGGTCCAGCCCTTCGCGCGGGCTCGCCGCGAGCGCCGCCGGAGCGCGTCGCGGCAGGCGGCGGTCGAGCGCTTCGAGGAGGCCGGCGAACCAGCGGCCGTAGTGGCGCACCCGATAGCGGCGGGCCGACTCCTCGAACCAGGCGCTGGACCTGGCCTCCTGAACCGCGCTGCGCCCATGGAGGTGGATCGCCTCGGCCGCCGGGACGTAGCGGGCCGGCAGGCCGAGCCGCTCGGCGCGCCGCAGCCAGTCGGTCTCCTCGAAGTAGAGACGGAATCCGTCGTCGAACGGCCCCACCCGGGTCCAGGCGGCGCGCGTGAACGCCAGCAGGCTGCCGCTGAGGGCGTGGCTCGCCAGCGGCCGGAGCGCCTCCCAGTGGCGGCGGGCGTGCCGGCGCCAGCGCCGGCGGGCCTGCGCGGCCCACCCCTCTCCGCGCGTCGCCAGCAGCGCCCGCAGCTCGGAGATCCGGCTGCGTTGCTCGGCCGGCGGCAGCAACATCCTGCGGGCCTCGTCCCAGTAGAACCGCGGACCGGCGACCGCCGCTCCCGAGCGCAGGGCCTCCACGAGAGCGCCCAGGCAGCCCGGCAGCACCCGGACGTCCGGGTTCATCACCACGATCGTCTCCGCCCGCGAGCGCGAGACCCCCAGGTTGACGCCGCCGGCGAAGCCGAGGTTCGCGCCGGGATCGATCCGTTCGAACGGGAGCTGCGCCAGCAGCGCCCGGCCCGCCTCGTCGCTGCCGTTGTCGACCAGGATCCCCTCGAGCTCGAGACCGCTCCCCCGGGCATCGTCCTGGAGCGCCGCGACCGCCATCGCCGCCAGCTCCGGCGTGCGGTAGTGGACCAGGATCACGGCGATCCGCATGGAACCATCACGAGGGGGCGCCGTGGAAGGGGAAGCCGGCGGGGAGCCGGATCATCTCGAACAGCACGGCCACCAGCTCGCCGTGATCTCCGGCGCGGTGGGGGTTGTAGAACTCCCAGACCACCCGCTTGTCGCGGGTCACCTCGAGCGCGCGGCCGTTCTCCGACTCAGTGATCAGCGTATTGCCGTTCGGCAGCCGCTGGCACGAGCCGAGGGTCTTCGAAAAGAGGTCCTCGGCCGGCGTGCCGCCGTACCGCCAGACGACCTTGGCGGTCGCCGGGTCGAGCTCGAGCACCCGCGAGCGCCCGGGACCCGCGCCGGTGTTGTCGAAGAGGAGGAGATGGCCGTCGTCGAGGAAGGTCGGCTGATGCTGGCGCCGCCACCCCCCCGTCCGCGCCCAGACGATCGTCCGCCGCTCCGGATCGAGGACGGCGAGGGTATCGAGCTTGAGCACGGAGATCAGCAGGTTCCCCTTGCGGAAGGCCGGATCGCGGTCGGCGAAGCGGCCGTCGAGCACTTCGAGGGTGTTGGTGTGAAAGATGTCCCCGTCGCGCGGCATCCGCTGGAGCAGCGAGGCGTAGGGGGATCTCTCGAAGCTCTCCAGGATGGAGATCTTCCGCAGCACCTTGCCGGCAGGATCGAGGACGGTGACGAAGTCCTCCAGCACCCCCTTGTCCGGGTTGATCCTGGGGATGATCTTGCCCTCCCGGTCGAGCGTGTAGATGGTGCCGTCCGCCGTCACGAAGAGGTCGTGGTGCGTGCCGCCCCGGCGCGACCAGAGCACCCGCGAGGCGGCGTCGAGCTTGACGATCCCGAGCCCCTCGTAGATCCCCAGCAGGTCGCCGTTCGGATAGAGGTAGGCGCGGCGCCAGTACTCGAGCTTCGCCATCTGCGGATCCGCCGCCAGGTCCGGCCAGAGCCGCCGCAGGGGATAGCGCCAGCGGTGGAGGGTGCGGCCCTTCATGTCCATCAGCACGGCTTCGGCGGCATGGCCCGAAACATAGAAATTGAGCCCGTCGGAGACCGCTCGCGAATCGCGCTCGACGACCACTGGACGGTCCTGCGCCGGCCGGTACCCCTGGAGATAGGGGATCGCCTTGACGTCGGCGGGGATCTCCGCGGGCCGCGAGGCAGGAGCATCCCGGCCAAGCCGGGCGGGCCGCCACTTGCCCTGACCGGGATCGTCGGCCGCGGCGGCGGGGGCTGGAGAGGGAGCCGTAGCAATGGCCGCGGCGGGCTTGGGAGCGGGCGGCGGCGAGCCGGCGGGAGCCCGGCAGGCGGCGAGCGCCGCGAGCGGCATGAGCCAAAGGAGCTTGTGCGAGGACCGCTTCCGCCCAGGAAAGGAAAAGGCCGCCGGACGAATGGCCGGCGGCCCCACCGGAACCCGGAGCGACGGGTCAGGCCGCCTAGCGGGCCTCACCCTGGATGTACGACGGGTCGTTGGTGTCGTTGTTGACCACCTGGGCCGCGCTCAGCACCTTGCCGCTGGTGACCACGATCTGAACGGTGAACCCGTCCTGGACCCCGGCCGCAGGGATGGGATGCTGGTTGGGGCTGAACTGCCGGAGCTTGCCGGCGCCGAGAATGACGCCGCGGGTGCTGCCGATCACCGAGCCGTCGAGCCCGCGATAGAAGATGTCGTACTGGGCGTTGACGCTGCCCGGGTTGAACAGCCAGAGGGTGGTGCGATGGGCGGCGTCCTGCCGCAGGCCGGCCAGGTACAGCGAATGGCCGGTCACCGCCGCGTTGGCGTCGGTCATCGCGGCCATCGACTGGCCGAAGCGCTTCGTCGGGACGGAGTTGTCGTAGCTCTCGCCCTGGA
>DASWQX010001188.1:0-3274 GCA_036403495.1 Thermoanaerobaculia bacterium | reverse complement strand
CGGAGAGTGGTCGGCAACGCTGAAAACGGCAACCAACTCTGAAGGCTGGTGGACCGCCGGCAGCGGCCGAAGGAGCAGCGCGTCTCCGAGGCTGAAAACCGCGGTCGTGGAGCCAATGCCTAGAGCGAGGGATGCGACCGCGATGACGCTTAGCCAGGTTTTCTTGCCTAGAAGTCGAACGGCGAAGCGGATGTCCTGGATCAGATCAGCCATTTCCCTTCCTAAGTCTTGGATACTGCCAATTTCTAATTGACTAATTACTTCGGCCATGATAGTCTAGATGAAAGTGCGGAAACATGCAATAGCATCCTCTTAATTATAGCGCGCATTGCCTAAAGGAGCGATTTATGAAGAAGATTTCCTCGGTTCCCCCTGTGCATAGCGGGAAGGACAGGATCCTGGCCAGAGCCTTGGCGGAAGATCTTCGTACCGTTCAAGGAAGCGGTGTCTTACATGCTTCGACCGTTTCCGTAGACAAGAGTAGCGACGGCCATACCGACATCACCAACGGCTCGGGCGATCACGACGTTACTGAGATCTGAAGTTCTTCTAAATCCCGGCGGGAGTTGAGGCCCGCTCCTGCCGGATTCCCCTCTGGGTACCAAATGAAACGAGTGCTCATTTTGACGGGTCCAGGAGACCTCCATGCTTTCGCAGTCGCAGAGGCGATCAAGGCGAAAGGCAGTGAGGCCGTTATTTGGCACACGGGCGATTTCCCAAGGAATGCCAGGGAGTCGATAAGCCTCGCCAATGGACAGATCGATCTCCGAATCGACGGCTTCGATCTTAGTCTGACGAATCCAGACTTCGACACGGTATGGCGGCGACGGCCATTTCATGTACTGCCTTTAGAAATCTTACATCCCGCGGATCGTCGTTTCGCAGAGGCTGAATGCACGGTATTTCGCCGTTCCCTTCTGGACGAGCTTTCTCCGCAGGCGTTCTGGGTGAACCGACCAGATGCCGCGATTCGCGCAAATAGAAAGCTCCTGCAGCAGCGGGCCGCTTTGGAGTGTGGCCTCGAAACTCCTGCTACCCTTTATACCAACGATCCCGTGGCAATCCGTTCCTTTATTCAAGAGCATGGCGGAGAGGTGGTATTCAAGACTTACAGGCCTATGGCCTGGCAGGATGGCACGACCGCTTGGCAGCCCTATACCAGCCACCTGACAGAGGAAAAGCTCGTCTCAGATGCGCTCCTGGGCGCGGTACCAGGAATCTACCAAGCTCTGATTCCTAAAGCCTTCGAGTTGCGAGTAACCGTTATGGGGCGATGCGTCCTATCAGCGAAGCTTTTGTCTCAGCAGACACGTGAAGGCCAGCTTGACTGGCGGAAGGCTTACGAGGAAATCGTAATGGAGCCTTTTCTCCTCCCACCTTCCATCGCGACTTGCTGCTTCGAGCTCCTCAAGACGCTTGACATCGTCTTCGGTTGCTTCGACTTTATCGTTACGCCCCAGGGGTCCTACGTCTTTCTCGAAGTGAACGAGATGGGCCAATTCCTCTTCGTTGAAGACTACGCGGGCTTGCCGCTCCTGGAGGCATTCAGTGAGTTCTTGCTTTTCGGCAGTCCTGATTTTGAGTGGTCTCCCGGCGCTACGTCATTGTCTTACCTATCGATAAAAGAGCATGCGTCCCGCCTTGCCGAGGAAGCAGCTCGCTACCACACTTCTCTACCCGACCACTCCGAATGGGAGGAAGCCAAGTAGTTCCGGCCACTCCAGGATTTCGCTCACTTCTAGAGATTGGAACCCTTTATCGGACTGCAGGTCCCTCCCCCCCCTTCCTGCCCTTCTCCCATCTTTCCGAAGCTCAACTCGGGATCATGCTGCGCCCGGTGCAGGAACGTCACCATCCGCCGCGCCAACTCCACCGTCGCGGTCTCCCTTCGGGCGGCGTCGCAGAAGAGGCGGAGCGCGGCCAGGGTCTCGCGCTCGACCTTCTGGGTGCGGAAGATCTTCAGCATCTCCTCCGCCAGCGTCTTCACCTCGGCGGTGCGCCCCTGCTCCAGGAGGAGCACGGACAGCTCCAGGCTCACCAGCGCGTAGTCGAAGGTCAGCTCGCGCCGGCTGAACACGGCCTGCACCTTTTCGAACGCGTCGCGGGCCTCTTGGGTCCGCCCGAGTCCGGCGGCGATTTTTGCGGTCAACCAGACGACTCTCGTCAGATCGAGCTCCTCGCCCAACTGCTCGGCCAGGGCCTGCACCTCGGGCAGGCGCGACTCAGCTTCCTCGAATTTTCCAAGGTGGCAGAGATCCACCACGAGATTGAACCGTACGCCGAAGGCGAGGCGTGGCTCCTGCGCGGAATCGATCAATGGTGCCGCCTCGAAAAGCGCGGTAGCTGAGGACTCCGGATCCCCGAGAATTTGGAAGATGGCGGACTTGCTAAGAAGGATCTGACCCCTCAACTCGCCCGTATCGAGCGCCAGGGCCTCGTCGACCCGCTTTAGCGCCTCGGAAAACCGACGTTGGTCCCGTCGGAGGGCCGCTTCAAACCAAGGCAGCCAGCCTCGGTTCAAGGGTCCTCGACCTTCTGGCGCGGCAGCCTCCAAGGATCTCAACGCCTGTGCGAGTGCTTCCTCAGCTCTCGGTAAGTCGTTGCAGGCGCGGAGGGCATTGCTCAAATGCGCCCATACATGGCTCTGGAGCGGCAGATCTCCGGGAACTCGCTCAGCGATAAGCTGGGCCAGCTCGGCCAACTCCAACGCCTCCTTCGGGTGGTTCGGCGCCTTCCGCAAGCTCTCTGCTGCCACCATCATGGCCAGCTCAGAGTTCCAGTACTCTTCGAGATCCTCCACCAGCATCCGGCGTTCCGGGACCGTGCACTCTTCCAGGTGACTCCAGAGCGTCGCCGCGTCCGGCCGTTCCTGGGTTGGGCTATCGAGAGGCGCGAGGACTGCGTCTGTCGCCATCCGGACCAGGGCGAGCAGTTCCGCGAAGAGCCCGTTTGCGAAGACGCGGTCCTCGCGGGATTTCCCCCGCGCCGCGGCCCGGAACGAGCGGATTCCCCAGAGGAGCGGATCGAGGAGGCCGACCGGGAATCCAACAGCCTCCGCGGCCTTCTCCAAGTTCTCCCTCGGCGTGGCCCGTCCCCCCTGCTCGTAGACCGAGAGCTGGCTCGGCGCGATGCGGGCGGCCCGTGCGAGATCTCCCTGATCCCAAAGGAGGTTATGCCGAAAAAGGAGTAGGGCCAGTCTGGACTCGGGATCGTTTTCGTCGGCGTCTGCCACGGTATCCCCCTCCTCAGTGTTGTGGCGTCACGCGCCGGGCTT
>DASWQX010001187.1:0-3679 GCA_036403495.1 Thermoanaerobaculia bacterium | reverse complement strand
GAGCCATGACGGCGACATGATAGCCCAAGGAGACTTTTCGCGTCTCCAGATGCCGGCGGCCCTCCGGGGTCGCCGGCAGGATCGGTTCCGTTCCGTCTACTGAGGCTTCGCCGGAGGCTGCTTCGGATGCTTCGTCCGGCCGACGACGTGCGTCAGGTCGTGGCTCAGGCGATTGGCGGGCTGAAGCACTCGCGCTCCTTTCGGCTCGTCGAACGGTTTGAGCTGCTCCTGGCTGACCGTGAAGCCGCACCCGAGGGCGAAGCTCCAGAAGGCGGCCGGCTCGCAGGAGGGAGGCGCCGGGGGTGGAGGATCGACGGTGGTGGCCGACCCCGTCCATTCGGCGGACGGCGGCCCGAAGAATTCCGGGATCGGTGGATGGACCGCCGCCGTGGTCACTTTCGCCTGATACCCCACGACGACCAGGGGCGCCGGGTCGCAGTGCTCGATGCCCTGCGGCGTGGGATGGAGCAGCGCCGGACCGTCGTAATAGACGGTGTGGATCTCCACCCAACTGTCCTTCGGAGGAACCGTCGGGCAGTCGCTGGGACCCGCGGCCGGCGCCGCGCTCTCACCCGGGCAGCCCTGGACGTTCTCGATCCGGCAGTGGTAGTGCCGGCTGCAGATATGGAGCACCTTTCTGACTCCCGGCCGCGGCTCATAGGCGATGGAGTCGGCGTTGATTCGCGTCACCGTCGGAGTCCGCGCGGTCCAGTTCCAGTCCGCGGCGGTCAGGCTGCGGGGCGACTGCGGACGATAGCAACAGGCCGCGCAGACCGGCTCCCCCTGGGCCGCCGAAGGGGCCGGAGCCACGACCGAGAAACCTCCGGCCGCCAGAGCGACGGCCACACGCGCGATGCTTCGAGCTGCCTTGCGCATCCTCGTTCTCCTTTCGCCGGGACCTTGGGTCCAGGCTCGAATTCTGCTTCGGATTCAAGGAATCCTAACCGATCTTCGGTCGCGCTGGACGCTCCGCCCCCTGCTTCCGTATGAAAGAGTAGATTCTCAAGACTTGGGAGGTGAATGATGAGAAACGCCGCGCGTAGTCTCCGGTCCGCAGGGTTCGCGATCGCCTCGTTCTTGCTGGCGCTGCCGCTCTGGGCCGCGGGCGGGACGGCGCAGCTCACGCCGCTGGTCCAGCTCCAGGGCGACGAGTTCCTCTGCTCCGCGATATCCCCGGGCACGATCCCCTTCGAGCCGTCGTTCTGCAGCCGGGGGACCTTCCGGCAGAAGAGCGTCGCGGTGTTCCGCAACGGCCGGGTGATCGCCGTCTCCACCCAGCAGCCGACCATCTTCGGCGAGCACCCGCCGGCGGCCTCGACGGTGCAGGAGGTCAACGTCCCGCGCGGCCGCATCCTGACACTCAGCGCCTTCCTGAACGCGCAGCAGATCGCCGTCCGCCGCGGCTTCTGCAATCCCTACAGCGCTCTCGACGATCAGCTAAAAGCGTTCTCGTCCGCCGGCTACGAGATTTTCTGGTACGGCCCGGACGGCAGCCGCACGACCCTCACGCTGGGTCTCCAGTACGCCCGCGCCTGCCCGCCGGAAGTGCTGGCGATCTTCGACGCGGTGGCGGGCTTCGGCGGTGGTGGTGGGTGAGGCGGCGAGACTCCTAGTCTGCGGCTAGAATATCTTGACCCTATGACAAACAAGGAAGAGATAGCGCAACGGGCGCACGAAGAGCTACGGCCGGAACTGCCGCCGGGCGTGAAGCTGTTCCGCACGCTCGAAGGGCACCAGGACGCGGTCCAGAGCGTGGCTTTTGATCCGTTCCGCCTAGTCGGCTCCTGGTCGGCTGGCACCTGCTCCCGGCTGCTCCCGGCCGGCCGATTTTCATGGCGGTTCCTTTCAAGGGCGCCCGGGATAGGCGCTCTCTCCTCGCCTGCAACGAGGAGAGAGCGCCTGTCCCCTCACAGAGAGAGGCCGGTCGGGCCCCGGGAAAGGCACTGATCCTGATGGCCATGGCGGGCACCTATCTCGGAATCGCGCAGGCGGCGGTCAGAGGTCCTGTCACGCGCGACCAGAAAAGGCGATTCGCAAAGTACCGTCAAACGAAAGCTCGAACGGCCCGAGCTGATTCGTCCACTGGCCGTCCGGAACGGAAATCGCATCAGGACCCGCATCGGGCTTCGGGTAGATGGAGCTCATGAACTCGTAATCCATCGGATCGATGTCGGTGCCGCCCAGAATCGGTTGGCCGTCCACGGTGATCTCTCCCGGGATCTGATAGCACATGATCGAGTCAGGGTCGGCATGAGCCGTATGCAGCAATGACACCTCTTCGATCGGCGTGAGCACCTGTTGTCTCACGGTATCGGGATTCCATCCCTGCGTTCTACCGAAGTATTCGATGGCCTTTTCAGGATCGATTCGCTCCACCAGCTCGCGGCGCATATGTTCGTGTGGCGCACCCAAGGTATGTCCTGTTTCATGCCGGACGACCCGGTGGAACTCCGACTCGGGAACCTTCATGGTAAAGGAGTCGAGGTTCATGGTGGGCTGGTCCGCCTGGATCTGGGTGATGTCGGTGCCCACGTACGACCAGTAGCCGTCCCCCTTCGTGCGCGCCACTCGTACTTGAGGGTCGGTCGCCGTCTCCACGAACTGGACGTTCGCGGACTTGCCCCAGGCATTCATATGAAGCAAGAGTCTCGCACGGAGATCCGCCGGAGGGTTGTCGAGGAATCCCACCGTCAACCGTACACCCTTAGGGCCCCAATACTTCGTGATCACTACTGCGATGCGTTCCAGCGTCGGCTGGAATCCTGGTATGACCATCGACAGCCGATCGAGCCGGGCGTTGTTCACTGGATTGATCTTGACCGCCGCCCTGGCTGCGGGAATCAAAAGATGTGGCGGCAGCATCTTGGGGGTACAGACTCGATCGCTCATAACCGGATCCTCTTTGGGTAGGGGCATAGTCTGCCCGTTTGTATACAACTCTGCTCTTGGACACCGTCCGTCCGCCTGGTGTGCTACGCCACGCGCAACCGCCGCGTCGCCAGATCGAGCACGAATGCGTCAAACGGCGTGCGCGAGTAATCGGCACCATGCGCGGCCTCAGGCTCTAGGGGGACACGGAAGAGCTCTCCCCGGATCTCCCGATCCGTGATGGTCACCCGTAGGAAGCTCTTGTGCCGGTCCTCCGAACTCTCCAGAGTGACATTCGGCCACCAGGACCCACTGTGAGGAGGGAGACTCTCCGCCATTTTGTGATCCTGGCCGTGTCCGCCCGCGCCAGCCACCAGGTAGGGGAGGTCAAAGGGCGTCACGTCCGGCGACGTGCGTACCTTCTCGGTGAACCGTTGATAGTTGTGGACGTGCGCCGTGAAGACCGCGTGCGGATAGATCTTGGTCTCTTCAAAAATCCTTCCCAAGAGCGCCTTCATCGAGCTCGAAGGACCATGGTACTTGTCCATCGTGTAGATGGGATGATGGAGCATCAACAGGATAGGGAGCTTCCGCGCATCCGCGTCGGCCAAGCGCGCGCGCAGCCAATTCTCCTGGGTGCGCGGAGCCTTTGGATCATTCGGATCATCGAGGGTGCCGACGTGATCGACGTTGGTGTAGAGGCCGATGAGTGTGGCGAGCGGCGTGTTCAGTACCCAGTATGGATTCGGTTGATCGATCTTGTCACGCACGGTTCCCAAGTGCACTTCGTTCCCGGCCGCCACATCGCCGC
>DASWQX010001186.1:0-5295 GCA_036403495.1 Thermoanaerobaculia bacterium | reverse complement strand
TGACGGGGAGAAGAGGGAGTGGTGAGTCCGACTTCGCAGATTGGCCTCGTCCGTCGGAGTCCCCCGCCCGAGCCCTCACCCCCGGCCCCTCTCCCGTCCCCCACCCACCCTCCCTCACCGGGAGAGGGGAGACAAGCAACGCAAGGACTCAAGGAGTGGCCGCATCGCAGGGTCCCCCTCTTCTCCCGGTTTGGGAGGGGGGAGGGGACGGGAGAAGAGGGCCGGGGTGATGAGGGCCCGCCCCGAAGGGGCGACCGTCTCTACACGCACGTCGAAAAGCTGAACGCGTAGGCCCGCGTCCCCACCCGCGGAAAACGCAGCACCAGGTGCCGCCTCCGGAACGTGCCCGAATCGATCAGACGCACCATCCTCCCCCGTTCCCAGACGGCGAAGGTCCGGCCGTCCCGCTCCACCACGTCGTCCCCGCGCTCCTCTGCCGCGACCGGACCGCCGTCGACTTCGATCTCCAGCTCCCCCGCCGGCGCCAGCACCAGGTTCACCCCCGCCGCGTCGCAGACCAGATCGAGCTCCGCTCCCGGTTCTCGGGCCTCCAGGTATTCGGCTTCGTGCAGCCAGAGCCCGCGCGCGCTGAACATCCCCGGCGGCGCCGAGTCTCCCGCGGCGTGGCGCACCTCTTCGTCCGGCCGGTACCCCTCGGCCGCCAGCAGCCGGCCGCGGTGGAAGCCGACGTGGGTCTCGCGCGTCGCCGGATGGCAGACGGCGCCGGGGCGGTCCTCGGCGCGCACCGGTTCCAGGATCTCCGGCAACGGCCCGCTCTCTCCGGCCTCCCGCAGCAGGCGCTGAATCATCTCTTCGGTCTCGCCGTAGCCCCCCTCGCCGTAACGCTCATAGCGCAGGTAGCCGCGGGCGTCGATCAGATAATGGGCCGGCCAGTAATGATTGGCGAAGCGCTCCCAGTTGGCGCGCCCGGCGTCGAGCAGGACCGGATAGAGGATGCCGAGGTCCTGCACCGCCGCCGCAACCAGCGCGGGATCGGCCGACAGCTCGAATTCCGGCGTGTGGATGCCGAGGATCACCAGGCCGTGTGCGGCGTAGCGCTCGTGCCAGGCCTTGAGGTAAGGCAGCGTGCGCAGGCAGTTGACGCAGGTGAATTCCCAGAAATCCACCAGCACCACCCGGCCGCGCAGGGAGCGCATTGAGACCTCCGGCCCCTGAATCCACAAGCCGGGCGCCAGGTCGGGGGCGCGGAGAGGAACGGAGATCGGCGGCACGAGGTGAAGGGAGATGTAGGGGCGGCCCTGTGTGGCCGCCCTAAAGCGGGGCGGCCTTGTGGGGCCGCCCCTAGCGGCCGGCCCTAGTGGACCGAGACCGACATGTTGTACGTGTTGCGCGTCGAGGCGGCCAGGTAGACCTGCCAGTAGACGAAGCCCGGCTTGGTGCCGTCGTTCTGCAGCGTGATCGTCTCGGAGTCGTCCGTGCTGGTCGAGCTCGTGATCGGATCGCCACCGGCGCAGTTCACGAAGCCCGCGAGGTCGATGTCGCCGTTGCCGTTGCTGAAGCTCACCGTGACGGTGGCGGTCTTGTGCGCCGGCACCAGGAGCCGGTACCAGTCGGAGTCGTTCAGCTTGACGACGCGATTGTTCAGCTTGCCCGCCCGCACGAGGCGCGCCTTGGCGCAGGAGTCGTTCTGCTCCGAGCTGTCGTCCGAGCCGGCCACCAAGAACTTCTTGATCTTCGTGTAGGTGGAGAAGAACGAGCCGTAGCAGTCGAAGAGGTCTTCCGGGGCCGCGCTGCAGGACGAGGGGCCGAAGAAGAGCTGGCCGTAGAGCTGCTGGGTGTCCGCGCGGAAGATGCCCGAGCCCGACGAGCCCCCCTCGGTGACGCCGTCGGTCCAGGTGGTCCGCACCAGTTGCAAGCCGTTGGTGCCCTGGAAGTCGTAGCAGGCCGACTTGTCGTCCTTGAAGCCGAAGCTGATCCGCTTGAAGTCGCCCGCCGGATGATGGATGGCCACCGCATCCGTGCCGTCGGGAACGGCCTTGCCGGTCCAGCCGGCCCAGAAAACGCCGTCCGGCAGCGCCCCGAGCACCATCAGGAGTGAGTAGTCGGAGACCGGGCTGGTCGACAGCAGCGCCGCTCCGTCCGACCGCGGCACGCTCGCCGCCGACGGCGGGTTCCCGTTGCACGCCGAGGTCTGGTAGAACCAGAAGAACTCGGCCGAGCTCGCCCCACCCTGCGAGTTGATGCAGTGATTGGCGGTCAGGAAATAGGGAGTGAAATCCTGCGCGTTGTCGGCGAGGAGCTGGCCGGAGCAGAAGAAGCTGCCGCCGCCCTCGACGAAATCGATCCCCGCGACGGCGTGGGAGACGTCCGCCCACTCCGGATAGCAAGTCACGTCGTTCTCGCAAGAGCCGGCGGAGTCCTTCCCCACCAGCTTGCCCACCAGGCTGCGGGCGACCTTGTCCACCGGATCCAGGTAGTAGTGCTGCAGGCTGTCCACCGCGAACGGCAGCACGGCGCCGGCGCCGGCGGGCGCCAGGTACTCGATGCGCGCGCGCTCGCCGAAGAACGAGCCGGTCCAGAACTCGCTCGGAGTGGCTTCCGAGGCCGAATGGAACTCCACGTTCCGCTCGGGATCGAACCGCGCGTAGCCGCTCTTCGCGACTCCCGGGGCCGCGCCGGCCGGTGCGTAGACCGCCAGGCGCGCGCCGGCCGGCAGCTTGACGTTCTTGAAATGGAGCCGCAGACCGAGGGCGTCGGTGGAGGCGATGTCGGCCACCCAGAGGCGGCGGCCGTTGGCGACGTCATACCAGTTGCCGTCGCCGGCGGAGATCTGAACGCCGCGGCCAACGCCGAAGCGGAGGGCCTTCACCAGCCCCTGCCGCTGCGACAGGGCGTCCTCCTTGAGGATCGCGTCCTTGTCCACCGCCTGGAGGCGGACCTCCGGCACGGTGCCCAGGTTGACGCCCAGCTCCTCGGAAGGAGTGGGGCGCGCGGTCTTCTGGACCTTGCTCGCGGGCCCCTGGACGCCGAACGTCTCGTCAGCCGGCGGCGTGGCCCAACCGGTCGCGCTCGAAGCCAGCAGGGCGCCGAGCCCGATCGTCAGCGCGAGCCGTCCCGCCTGACGCCTGGGTGCGAAGAACCTGTTCATCCTGATCTCCTTTCGAGATGCTGCAGGGCGCCGCGATTCTTTTCTCGCCAGAGAAATGGCGAAGGCTGGCGGCCGCCACCGTCGATGTATAGCATTTTACCACTGAGTCTCAGCTAGACCTATCGAAGCGCCACCGTCATGTCGTACTGGTTGCGCGTGTCCGCGGCGAGATCCACCCGCCAGAGGACGGTCACCGCCCGGCCCAGCCGGTTGGTGAAGGCGACCTGCTCGCCGTCCCCGCTTCCCTCCGATGTCGCGAAGGGAGCCCCGCCGCACCCTGTGAAACCCGCCAGGTCGACATCTCCTTCGGCATTGCGGAAGGCGAGCTTCACGGTCACCGTCCTGCCGGCGGGCACGGCGATCGAGTACCAGTCCGGGCTGCCGATCTTGACGATGCGTCCGCGCAGGGTACCGGTCCCCACGGCGCGCGCCTGGGCGCAGGAATTGTTCGGCGCCGAATTGTCGTCCGAGCCCTGGTGGAGGAAGCTCTGGATCTGCGGATAGGTGGCGACGAACGCGCCGAAGCAATCGTAGGTCTCACGGCCGCAGGCCGAGGGGCCGTCGGAGAGCTGGCCGAAGAGCTGGTGGGTGTCCTCGCGGAAGATGCCGGAGCCGGATGAGCCCGGCTCGGTCGGCCCGTCAGTCCAACTGATTCGGATCAGATGCGGCGTCTGGCCCCCCTGGCAAGCCGCGCCGGCGTCCTTGAAGCCGAAGCTGATGCGCTTGTAGTCCCCCCGCGGATGCTGGATCACCGCCGCCCTGGTGCCATGGGGGACCGCGCCGGCGGTCCAGCCGGACCAGTACAGGCCGGCCGGCAGCGCTCCCTCGATCATCAGCAGGGTGAAATCCGCGTCGCGGCTGGTGGCGAGGAGCGTCGCGCCCACCGAGTGAGGCACGCTCCGCAGACTCGGCGGCGGGCCGCCGCAGCGGGCGGTCTGGTAGAGCCAGTAGACCTCGGCCGACTTCGCCTGCGCCGCGGTGCCGACGCAGTGATGGGCGGTCAGCCAATAGGGGGTGAGATCCTCCGCCTGATCGTCGAGGAGCTGGCCGGTGCAGAACAGCGAGTCGCGGCCGACCACGCCGATCCCGGAGACCGCGCGGGCGGTCTGCGCCCATTCGGAATAGCAGCTCACATCGTTGTGGCAGGTCCCCGCCGCCTTGCCGGGCAGGCCGTCCGCGAGCTCCGCCACGGGATCGCGATAGAGATGCTGGAGGCGGTCCACGGCGAACGGCAGCTCGCCGCGCGCCGCCCTGCCGGCCGGGACAAAGTACTCGATCCGCACCCTCTCGCCTGGAAACGTGCCGGTCCAGAAGTCGCGCGGCTGCGCGGCGGAGCCCTCGTAGCGTTCGACCTCGGTGCCGGCGAGCGGTGCATGAATCGAGAGCTCGGCCCCGGCCGGCAGGCGGACCCGCTGGAAGTGGAGGCGCAGGCCCAGAGCGTCGGCCGCGGCGATCTCCCCCACCCAGAGGCGGGAGCCGTCCGGAAAGTCGAACCACTCGCCGTCGCCGGCGGAGAGCCGGAGGTCGCGGCCGACGCCGTAGCGCAAACCCTTCGCCTTCCCCTCCCCGGAAGCCGCTTCGTCCTCGCGCAGCAGCGCATCCCGATCGAGCGCCGGCAGGCGGAGCGCCGGCACGCCTCCCAGGTCGATCCCCAGCCTCTCCGCCGGCGTGGGCCGCGCCGGTTTCAGCGCCTTGTAGGCGGCCGGCCCCTCGACGCCGAACGTCTCCGGCGGCTCCGCCCGCAGAGCGCCGGCCGCCAGCAGCGCGCCGAGGCAGGCCGATGCGGCCAGCGATGTCGGTCTCCTGTTCCAATACACCATAGGGAGAAGGCTATCGCGATTTCCGGTAGTGGCTCCGTTTTGGCTGATGGCGCCTTCCACGCCCGGGCGTGAATGCCCGCGCTACGCTGGAAGCGAAAAGCCGGCTGAAGCCGGCTCAAACAGCGGCCGGAGCGATTGAGCCCCCTTCAGGGGGCTTTTTGGTTGAAGCGTAGCCCGGGCATTCATGCCCGGGCGTGGAAGGCGCCATCAGCCACACGGAGCCACTACCCGATTTCCAGACCTCACCCTTCTTTGGATAGGATGCGTGGCATCCATGGCTGACCTGACCTCCGCCCCCTTGCGGCGACCGCGCCGTCGCCGCCTCCTCTACGCAATCCTCCTGCTGCTCCTGGGATGGTTCGCCTG
>DASWQX010001185.1:0-7593 GCA_036403495.1 Thermoanaerobaculia bacterium | reverse complement strand
GCCGTCGTCGATCCAATCGGAGATGAAGCGGATGTCGTCCTCGGCCACCGGCTGGCCGCCCCAGGGGAGAGGCGGGAAGCGCGAGGTGTCGAAAGGCGCCTGGCCGCGCAGCCCCTGGACCAGCCCCGAGGCCGCGCCGCGGCCAGGGCAGGGGGGAAGGCGATCCGCGGCGCTGTCGCCCGCCGGGCTCTGCGCCGTGTGGCAGCAGCAGGAGCCGGCGGCGGTCTGAGCGGGCGCGATCATGCGCACGCCGTAGACCTCGACCTCCAGGAACTCGGCGAGCGGCAGGTCCCAGAAACGTCCCTGGCCGCCGTACTCGGCCGGGCTGTCGCCGGCCGCGCGGTCGAGGATCTCCCGGGCGCGTTGATAGCGGGTAGGGTTGGTGTCGGGCATATCGGTCTTCCTAAGGAAAATGGCCGCCGCGGCGTCAGCGGTGGCCGGTTGAGCAGCAACGCGGCCTCAGGGCTTGTAGGTGAAGCTATGGATCACGATCTCCACTTCCCGGCCGTCCGCCGGCGGCTTGCCGTCGACCAGCCAGAGGTTCATGTGCACCGGCAGCGGGTGCTGCGGGATGCGCCGGGCGGGGAAGGGGGGCGCGAACTTCCAGCGGCCGATGGGGGAACGGTTGTCGTTGCGGTGGCCGTTGAGGCTCTGGAAGTAGATGCTTTTGCCCGTCCAGGTGAAGCGTTGGGTCGTGTAAGTGCCGTCGAGCGAGAAATAGAAGGTCGTGGCGGCCGGCGGGATGGGAGCCCGGGCGGGCCAGACAGTGAAGTTGAGGTTCGGGGCCGAGGGGATCGTCCAGCGCGCGAGCTCGATGTCGATCTCGTTCGTGCCGTCCGGCCCCACCTCCGGCGGCGGGTAGTTGAATAGGCCGAGGACGACGTTCGGGTCGAGCCGGTCGATCTCGCCGATCACCCACCACTGGTAGGTCCCGAAGCCCAGGCTCCGCGTCGATTCGACCTCGCCGCAGGTCCAGGCGCCGCCGGCGTGCGAGATCTTCAGGTGGAGATCGCCGGCCGAGTCGACGAAAGCGTTCGAGGCGCTCCAATCGCAGGGTCCCGGGCCGAGCCCATTCCCCTCCTTGACGGTCCAGTCATAGCCGGCAAAGTGGAGCGTCGCCGCCGACGCCGCGTACAGGGGCAGGAAGAGGGCCAGGGCCGCCAGGGAAGCGCGCAGTGTGTGCTTCATCGTGCTTGGAACTCTAATCCCGGCGGAGCGGCCGGGTCAATCGGCGGGATCGCCCGGTATGTCCCTTGACACCGCCGCAGTGCGCATCTCTGGTTGGAAGCAACTTTTTCCGGAGGAATCCCCATGTCCCGTCGATCGACGTTTCGCCCGGTCGTGCTCCTGCCCCTGCTGGCCCTCCTCGCCCTTCCCGGCGCCGCCGCCTCGGACCCGGAGGGCGGTGCGCAGCCCAAGGAGCCGCTCTGGACCGCGGGGCGGCTCCCCAAGGTGATCGCGGCCTATCACAAGGCCCTGCCCGGCAAGGTCCGGGCGCTCGACTTGAAGATCTACGAGCACTACGCCAGCATCCAGGCGCAGGATCCGGCGAAGCCGGAGAACGTGGATCAGTACGACTATCGCGGCAGGGTCTCGGAACCGATCCCTGTCAAGCTCGCCGGCCACGGGGATCTCGACGATAACCTCTTCGACCTCGACGAGGTCGCTTTCGACCGCATCCCGGCCCTCGTCGAGGAGGCGGTCGCGAGGATGCCCATGGAGGGGGGCGCCGTGGGCTATGTCCTGGTGCGGCGCGGCCTGCCGTTCACGAACGAGGTGCGGATCACCGTCTACCTGGACGGCACGCGGAAAAGCGGAATCCTCAAGGCCGACGCCAAGGGGCGCGTCCTCGAGGTGAGGGCGCACTGACGCGCGCCGCCGGACGGGGGAGCGCGCTTGGGCTCAGCAGTTGACCGGCACGCTGCCGCAGATGCAGAGCGTCGTGCACGTGTCGCTGCAGCACTCCAGGCCCACGAAGAAGCTGTGGTGCTGCTTGATGCAGGTCTGCGTACAGGCGTCGCGCTGCGCTTGGGTGCAGAAACCGGAGCCGCAGGCCTTCGCCGCCTTGTCGACCGCCGTGGCGGCCGGGTTGCTGAGCGAGGCGAGGAAGGCGTCGAGCGAGGGCGCGGCCGGTGCATGGAAGGCCGGCGTGGCGGCCGACGCGGCGGCCGGCAGCGCGAGAAGAGCGAGAGCGAGGATCAGGATGCGATGGGTTTTCATGGCATCTCCTTTCGAGGGCTGTCGAGAGTTTGACCTTGCTTGATTCCGCTCCCCCGTCCTCCCCGAGGGTACTCTCCAGACTTCTCTCATGCAAGACCTTCAATATCTTCTTCGGCTATGCTCGATGCCATGAAACCTGCCCTGTTCCTCCTTCTCGCCGGCCTCGCGCCGCTCTGCACCGGATGCGTCGTCGGCACGGTTCTCCGCGCCGAAAAGGCAGCTCCGGCCGGCAGCGTCGACCTCCGGAGCCCGTCGCTCGGCGACCGGACCCTCACGCCGACCGCGTGCCGGTCCGGCGAGCATCAGCTCTTCCTCGGCGCGGACTTCCTCGACGCTCAGGGCCTCACCGCGCGTCTGATCGTCGAGCCCACCGGCCTGGCGAGCCTGCGGTTTTTCGCGGCGGCGCATCCGCTCGACCCTGGAATCCTGTTCCACCGCCAGGACTGCGGCCGCTTCGAGCTCTCCCTGGATCGCACCGGCTGGCGGATCAACGACATCTACGACCTCCACCTCAGCCTCGACTTCGAGTGCCGCGCCGCCTCGGGCGAGGCCGCGACGGGACACCTCGTGGCGGATCACTGCCATTGAGGTAGCGAGTCCGGCCGGCTGAAATGTCCGGCGTCTGAGCTCAGAAACCGTGCCATCCCATGATGGCACCGCCACCGGATGACGGCACAGCCTGTTCGGGCTGTGCTGCCATCGTCGAGAGTCAGACATTCCACGAATTACTTACCTTTTCCTGGGATAGCACCATGCACCGCTCGGTGGTATGGTCCTTGCTCATTCCCCCTCCAGCCGTTGTCCCCAAAAACAGTTTCTTTCAGAGAGGAATGACAATGCCAGCTCCGCGAGTTGGCCCCGACGGAAGAGGCTTCCCGCCGGGTCGATCTCCTCCAAGCTGGCGAGAGAGGCTTCGGCGGCGTCAAAGTGACCCGCCGCCATCTCCAGCTCGATGCGAGCGTCGAGAGGCCGGGGGTCGCCCGGCGCGATCCGGATCGCGTCCTGGACCGCGGCGAGGCCGCGCTCCAGGTAGCGGGGGTCGCCGGTTTCCTGGTATCTGCGGCGAGCGACCTTCGCCTCCAGGGCATAGGCTTCGACGAAGGACGGGGCACTTCTCCTCAGCTCCTCCAGACGGGCGAGAACGTCATCGTGGACCTCTTCCCGGGCGATCCTCAGCTTCAAATCGAGATATGTCTGGTAGTCCTTCTCCGGGATCTCCAACGCCAGGCTGGGCACGCGCAACTCGCGGTCGGCATAGCCCTGCCGTAGCGAGGCGGCGACGGCGTTGGCAAAGAGGTGGGGATCGGAGGGGGGAAGACGCAGAGTGGCGGACCAGAGCACTCGGCCATCGGCCCCTGCACGGCGTTGACCTGGACGGTGTCCAGGGCAGCCAAGCCTTTCAGGGCTGCCACGGCACGCAGCAGGGCGGCCTGGAGATTCACCTGCACCTGAGCGCTGTCCTCCGCCGGGAGCGAGCCGGCAATCTCCGGCTTGAGCACCGCCACGTAGACGGGCAGCGCCGGCTTGCGGGTCAGGAGGAACACGGCCACGGCAACGGCGGTGAGGAGGATCGCGGCGGCGGCGATCCACCATCGCCGTAGTACCCGCCCCGAGGCAGCCGAACCGCGTCGCTGCCGGAGCTCCAGAGCCCCGCGGTCTGAAGCTCGGAAAGGACGTCCGCGGCGGCCGGCCAGCGATCCTCGGGTTTCTTGACCAGACTGTGCGAGACGATCCGCTCCAGCGCGGCGGGTGCGTCCGGCCGCGCCTCGCGCAGGGGTGGCGGCTCCTCGTGGAGGATGGCATGGACAAGCCCCTGCCGCTCGCCGCCGAAAGGCCTGTGGCCGGCGAGCATCTCGTAGAGCACCACCCCCAGCGCCCAGAGATCGGCGGCGGTGCCTGAGCGCTCCCCCGCGAGCTGCTCGGGCGCCATGTAGGCCGCGGTGCCCACCGCCAGCCCCTCCTCGGTGAGGGCCTGGGCATCGAGCCGGCGGGCGAGGCCGAAGTCGAGGAGCTTCACCCGGCCGTCAAACAGCACCATGACGTTCTCCGGCTTGAGGTCCCGATGGACGATGCCGGCGGCGTGGGCGGCGGCGAGCGCCGAGGCGAGCTGGCCGGCGATGGCGGCCGGTTGGCCGCGCCGCAGGAGGGGCAGAGGAGTGCCTCCATCTATGCTTCCTCCCGAGCCTCGGCCAAGCCCCCGAGCGCCTGACGATGGCGCGCCAGCAGCTTCTGCAGATAGGTCCGGTGGAGCCCCGCCTCGCGAGCGGCCCGCGAGACGTTGCCGTCGCAGCGCCTCATCAGCTCGGCGAGGAAACGCTGCTCGACCGCGGCAACGCTCGCCTCCCTTGCCTCGTTCAGCGCCTCGCCGGTGAGCTCGGAAAAGACGGGCTCGGCCGCCGCATCCGGCGCGGCGCCCGCCACTTCGGACGGCAGCAGGTCGAGGTCCAGCTCCGGACCGCGGGCGAGCAGGCAAACCCTTTCGATCGCGTGCGACAGCTCGCGGACGTTGCCGGGATAATCATGAGCCTGCAGCGCACGTTCGGCCCGCGGCGTCCAGCGCGGCCTCTCCCCGGGGCGCCGCCAGAACCGGCGCAGGAAATGATCGGCGAGGAGCGGCACGTCCCCGCGGCGATCGCGCAGGGGAGGCAGCGTCAGGTCGAGCACCTTGAGGCGGAAATAGAGATCCTCGCGGAAGCGCCCGTCTTTCGCCATCTGCCGCAGGTCGCGATGGGTGGCGGCGACCACCCGCACATCCACTTTTTCCGTGCGGTCGGATCCCAGGCGCTGGATCTCGCCGAACTGGAGGAAGCGCAGCAGCTTGGCCTGCGCTTCGATCGGAATTTCGCCGACCTCGTCGAGGAACAGCGTGCCGCCGTGTGCCGAGGCGAGGCGTCCCGGACGGTCGCGCTTGGCGTCCGTGAACGCTCCGGCGACGTGGCCGAAAAGCTCGGATTCGAGCAGGGTGCCCGGCAGCGCTGCGCAGTGGACGGTGACGAACGGGCGCCCCCGGCGCGGGCTGTTGACGTGGAGCGCCCGCGCGATCAGCTCCTTGCCGGTGCCGGTCTCACCGAGCACGAGGATCGGCGCGTCCGCCGCCGCGACCTGGGCGACGACGCGCAGCAATTCGATCATCCGCGGATCGCGGGTGACGATCCCTTCGAAGTCGTGCTGCGCGAAGAGATCGCGCTCCAGGCTGCGGTTGCGCCGCCGCAGCTCCTCGCCCTCGCTCGCCCGTTTGAGGAAAAGGCCGGCGATCTCCGCGAGCTCGGCCAGGAAGGCCCGGCTCTCCGGGGTGAAGCTGTCGACCTCCTGCCGGTTCTCCAGATAGACCACGCCGTAGACCTCGCCGGCGTAGCGCAGAGGCGCCACCAGCACGCAGCAGCGGCCGATCATCAGCCCGCTCTCGCCCGAGCCGAAGCGGGGATCCTCGATCAGGTTGGGGAGGTAGAGCAGCTCGCCGGTGGCGATCGCCTCGCGCACCAGCGTCCGGCTGAACCGGCGCTCCAGATCGCTGCGCCGCTCGCGCTCGCCGCCCACCTCGAACTTCTGCTGATAGGAGCCGTCCTCGCGGACGACGACAAAGCCCGTCTCGGCGCCGCACCGCTCGACGAGTCGGCGCAGAAGGACCTCCGGCGTCCGTTCCGCGTCGTCCTCGGCCAGCAGGAGCTTCGAGATCTCATACAGATCCTCGTAGAGCACTCCGCCTGCCTCCAATCGGTGACATCTGCCTCTGGGGACAGGCAGAGCTTAACCGATTTCTACGCCGAAGTCTTGAGACGAGGGGAAAGCTGGCGCCTGGGGTGGTCCGCCATGAGCAGACCTCAGGGAGGGGGCTGCCTTCGCCGAGTGGCGGCCATGGGGCCGGAAAGTGGCTGAAAAGCCTGGAATATCAACGTTTTCCGATGCCGGCCTCCCCTGGCAGGAAGGTTGCTCTATAGGGCTGATGTCGGCAACAAAGATCGGGTGGCTTGATAGGGGCTTGCCCGCGCAAGAAAATCGAGCATTCACAATGCTTAGAAGGCCGGTTCAACCGGACTTTTTGACATACGGCGAGATCGGGATGATCCCGATCCGCCTCACAGAAAAGGAGTGCTGCCCATGGCCACGAAATACGTCATCCAATTCACCACCAACCCCAACTTCTGCCTCGGCGTCACCACGGCGAGCCCGGGCTCACCCGTGGTCCTGAGCATCCTTCAGGGCGCGGGCTCCAAGCTCACGCAGTGGGAGCTCGATGCCAATACCGGCCTGCTCAGCCTCGTGGGCTCCCCGGATCCCCAGAACCCGCTGTACCTGGACTTCCAGGGAACCAGCCCCTCGAACGGAAGCGCCGTCATCGTCAGCGCTCTCGTTCTGGGCCGGACCTTCCAGAAGTGGAACTGGGTCGGCAACCCCCCTTACCTGATGAACATAGGGGCCCCGACTTACTGCGTCGACGATAGCGACGGCGGCACGCAGCCCGGCAACAAGATCCAGATCTGGAGCCAGAAGGCCGGCAGCACCAACCAGCAGTGGCAGTTCCTGGCGGTGCCCGTTCTCGAGCAGGCTCTGGCGGTCAGCAGCCGTTGAGGGTCGAGGACTGAGGCCCTGTCCTCTCCCGGAGGACAGGGCCTTCTTTCCTGGTGACACAATGTAATGGCCTCTCCATTCCTGATCCAGTATCTCGCCGCGCCCGGGCTCTGCCTGGCGGTTCCCTCTCCAGCCATCAACGCTTTCGTGCAGTTATCCTTCATCTCGACCCTCAGATTCGTCGCAGCCGTCGCGACGGACCGCTGGATCCTTGACGACGAATACATCCGTCTCGCTGATACCGAGCTCGTGATCGGTCTCGCCGGTCTGGAGATCATGGACGGAGCTTCCCTCCTGCTCGGCCAAAAGCTCCCGGGCCGGCAGGCGTTCCAGCGATGGGATTGGACGACCACGCCTCCTTGCATCAAGAACGTTCTGTCCCCTGGATATGTGATGGATTGTGCGGATGGGGCGCCGGGGACCGGCGTCAGGATCCGTCAGTCGACCGGCGTCCCGACACAACAATGGATACTCACGCCACTTTTATCAGGAGCCAAATAGGATCCGCAAAAGACCGTGGTCCTGCCAGTTTCGGGGAATGGATAAGACCCCGGGCCGAAGCGATTGACCGCCGCTACGCTGAAGCGCTACCCTGGGCAGACAGGACAGACCCTTTCTCATCATCCATCCCCAAAGAGAACTGCCCAGGATTGCCTCGCTCCTGATGGTCGACGGCTGAAGTACGGGCAGGCGGGTAAAAGTTGTCAAGCCGCGTTGGACACCGTCTTATATCTACTTTGTCAGATTGGCCGCCCCCGCCCGGGCATGAATGCCCGGGCTACGCTTCAACCGAAAAGCCGGGTG
>DASWQX010001184.1:0-3433 GCA_036403495.1 Thermoanaerobaculia bacterium | reverse complement strand
GTTTCCTCATCTCTCCGGCGGCTGCGGCGACACCGCAGCGGAGCGTGCCGGCGCTCGGCGTCTTCCTCGCCTCCCTCGGCACGCCGGCCGCGGTGACCGCGGCGAAGCGCCCGGCAATCCAAGGGAAGGCCCTCTGCACCGCCTCCGCGAACTGCGGGCCAGGCGGCACCATCAGTTGCAGCGGCAACAACAGCACGACCAGTTGCTCAGGCACGGACCAGAACTGCTCGGTGGGCCAGCGAGGGTCTGTCACCTGCGACGGCGTCACAACCGTGTGCCCCAATGACTGCCCTTGCCCGGTGGACTTTTGTGACAACAAGGACCTTGCCTGCGCGACTCGGTGTGATGGTTGCGACTATAACTTTTCCTGTGACCCCGTAGCCTGCACCAGTTTCTGCCATTGCATTTTCAGGACCTGCATCCAGTAGGTCGAGCCGCAGACGCTGAAAGCCGCCTCGCCCGCGGCCGGTCTCCGAGGCCGGCCGCGCCCCTCACCTTCAACCCCCGCGCCGTTCTCGGATAGGCTATCCGCTCTTACGGCGGAGGAGAGGGAGGTCCATGTCCGAGCTCGACGATCAGATTCAGAACCGGCGCGACAAGCGCCAGCGTCTCGCGGAAGCGGGGATCGCCCCCTATCCGCACCGTTTCGACTGGGACCTGGAGCCCGCCGCGGTCAAGCAGCAGTATGGCGAGAAGACCGCCGAGGAACTGGAGGCGGCGGCGCTCCACCTGCGGGTGCCGGGGCGGATCCGCTCCGTCCGCCGGCAGGGGAAGCTCATCTTCTCCGACATCCACGACGGCAAGGAGAAGCTGCAGCTCTTCATCCGTCTGGCCGACGTGCCCGAGGCGGCCCGGACGGTGCTGGAGAACCTCGACCTCGGGGACATCGTCGGCGCGTCCGGCACGCTGATGCGCACCCGCGCCGGCGAGCTGTCGCTCAAGGTGGACGACCTGACGCTCCTCTCGAAGTCGGTCCGCCCGCTGCCGGAGAAGTGGCACGGGCTGGCCGACATCGAGACCCGCTACCGCCAGCGCTACCTCGACCTCGCCACCAACGAGGACTCGCGCCAGGTCTTCGAGGCGCGGGCGGCGATCGTCAAGGGGATCCGCGAGTTCCTCGACGCCCGCGGCTTCCTCGAGGTCGAGACGCCGATGATGCAGGTGATCCCGGGCGGCGCCACGGCGCGTCCGTTCAAGACCCACCACAACGCGCTGGACATCGACCTCTATCTGCGCATCGCGCCCGAGCTCTACCTGAAGCGGCTGCTGGTCGGCGGCATCCCGCGGGTCTACGAGATCAACCGCAACTTCCGCAACGAGGGGATCTCCACCCGCCACAACCCCGAGTTCACCATGCTGGAGTTCTACTGGGCCTACGCCGACTACCGGCAGATGATGGACCTCACCGAGGAGCTGCTCTCGGGGCTGGCCGAGCGGGTCCGCGGCATCCTGCGCCGCGAGGAGAGCACCTGGGAGGGGATGCCGATCGACTTCGCGCGCCCCTGGCAGCGGCTGACGATGCGCGAGGCGATCACCCGCTACGCCGGCGTGCCCCCCGAGCGGCTGGAGACGATGGAGTCGGTGCGCGAGGTGCTGGTGGAGAAGGGGCTGGAGATCCCGCCCGGCGGCACCTACGGCCACCTGCTCATGGGGCTGTTCGAGGGCACGGTCGAGGAGCACCTGTTCGCGCCGGTGTTCATCACCGAGCATCCGACCGACGTCTCGCCGCTCTCCAAGCAGCGGCCGGACGATCCCCGCTTCACCGAGCGCTTCGAGCTCTACATCGCGGGCATGGAGGTGGCGAACGCCTTCAGCGAGCTCAACGATCCGGACATCCAGGCCGAGCGCTTCCGCGGCCAGGTGGCGGCGCGCGAGGCGGGCGACGCCGAGGGGCACCTCTACGACGCCGACTACGTCCGCGCCCTGGAGCACGGCATGCCCCCGGCCGCCGGCATCGGCATCGGCATCGACCGCCTTACCATGCTGCTGACCGACCGGCAGTCGATCCGCGACGTCATCCTGTTTCCGCTGATGCGGCCGGAAGCGGCGGAGTAGGCGGGCGCAACTGGACAGGCGCGGCTCTAGGCCCTATGCTCAGGAACGATAAAAGGGCTGGTGACACGAGTACCAAAATGCTCTCCTGTTCCTTGTGGACAGGTAGCTAGCCCGCCTTCCACGCTCTCACCAACTGCCGTCGTCGCGGGGGAGTAGCGCCGCTCTCCCCGGATCGCGGCAGACAGGTTCCTACGGGCAGATCGGCCCCCCGGCGTAGCCACACTCGGGGCACGATGCACAAAGACTTGGGCTGACAAGGCCTCCGGAAGAAAGATGCGCTCTCCGGAAGCAGGACGGCGGCTCCGAAGGAATCCCGGCTGTCTCGGGCACCAAGAAAGCGGCTCGGGAAGAAAGATGACGTCCTCGAAGCCAGGATGCCCGTCCCGGAAGGAAGACGAGGGCTCGGGACACCAAAAAACCGGCTGGCGAAGAAAATCGGGCGCTCGGGAAGCTCAAAAAGCGTCGGGGAAGCAAAGTGGCCGTCCGGACACCCGAAAAAACGGTCCGGACGAGAAAAAAGCCGCGGGGAACGGGCGGAACCGGTTTTCAAGCTTCAGCAGGCTCCGGGACGGTTCGACGGAGGCCGTCTCGGCGGCCCGCGCCGGCGCTACCTTCCTGATATCGTTCCCTGCCGTCCGTGGGAGGGCCCGACGATCCGATCCAGACCTTCGAAGCTCCTATTGCGCAAGCTGCCGTTCCCGGCGCTGATCGCGTTGCGCTACCTGCGCAGCACGCGCCGGGATGCCTTCGCGAGCTTCCTGTCGATCGTGGCGGCGGGAGGGCTGGCGCTGGGGGTGATGGCGATGGTGCTGTCGCTGGCGGTGATCTCCGGCTTCCAGAGCGCGCTGCGGGCCGAGCTGCTCGGCCGCACGCCGCAGATCGAGGTGGAGCTGCCGTCCGGAGCGGACGCGGCGGCCGCCCGGGCGGCGGCGCTGCGGGTCCCCGGGGTGGTCTCGGCGCAGATCCAGGTGCGTGGCGGGGGGTGGATCGTCGACCGCGGCAAAGTGCAGGCGGTGGAGCTCGTGGGCTTCGACGGCCGCGTGCCGCGCACCTTCCCCGGCGCCGCGGGGCTCCAGGAGGGGCTCTACGTGCCCGCTACGCTCGCCTCCCGCTGGGGGCTCAAGGCCGGGGACCTGCTGGAGGTCGTCTCGCCGCGCCCCACCCTCACCCCGCTCGGTCCACAGCCGCGCCTGCGCAGCATCCCGATGGCCGGCACCTATGAAGGCGCCCGCACCCAGGAGGAGAAGGAGCCGGTCGCCCTGCCGCGGCCGGTGGCCGAATCGCTGCTCGGCACGGCGGACCGCCGGCTGGACGTCGAGGCGGCGGGTCTCGACGCCGCCCTCGACACGGCGGCGCGGCTCCCTTCCGCGCTGCCGCC
>DASWQX010001183.1:0-5753 GCA_036403495.1 Thermoanaerobaculia bacterium | reverse complement strand
CGGCGGCCGCACGATCATCCAGATGAGCACCATCGGCCCGGCCGAAAGCGTCAAGCTGATGGAGGACGTCCGCGGCGCGGCGGGGGACTATCTGGAGGCGCCGGTGCTGGGGAGCGTCCCCCAGGCCGAGGAGGGGAAGCTGCTGGTGATGGTGGGCGGGAGCGCCGAGCAGCTCGAGCACTGGGGCGGCCTTCTCCGCTGCTTCGGGCCCGACCCCCGGCTGGTCGGTCCGGTGGGCCACGCGGCGACGCTCAAACTCGCCATGAACCAGATGATCGCCTCCCTCGCGGCCGCCTTCTCGCTCAGCCTCGGCATGGTGCGGCGCAAGGGGATCGAGGTCGACCTCTTCATGGACATCCTCCGCAAGAGCGCCTTCTTCGCCCCCACCTTCGACCGCAAGCTCCCGCAGATGCTCGCCCGCGACTTCTCGAGCCCGAACTTCCCGGCCGCCCTCCTGCTGAAGGATCTCGACCTCGCCCGCGCCGAAGCCGACGGCCTCGGCCTCGACACCGCCGGCCTCGACGGCGTCCGCGACGTCGTCAAGGAGACGGTCGAGGACGGCAAGGGGCGGGAAGATTACGCGGCGCTCTACGAGACGATCGACCCGGCGTCCTGACTGTCTTTCGATCAATCGTCCAAACGATCGATCCGCCCCTTGGCCATCGCCTGCGCGGCGGTGCGGCCGAGGATGCGGACGGCGCCGATCAGCGCCGCGAAGCGCTCGTCGCGGGTGAGCCCCTGCTGGTAGCGGTAGTAGATCTGCTGCGCGATGACCGCGATCTTGAACAGCCCGAAGACGTAGTAGAAGAGGATGCGCGAGACGTCGCGGCCGCTGCGCGCGGCATAGCGCTCGACGACCTCGGCGCGGTCGAGGTTGCCGGGGAGGGTGGTCGGCCCGGCGGGGAGAAGGCGCAGCTCGGGGATGTCGTCCGGGTCCATCCAGTAGCCGAGGCTGGTGCCGAGGTCCATCAAGGGATCGCCGACCGTGGCCATCTCCCAGTCCAGCACGGCCACCACGCGATCGAGGTCCTGCGGGTGGAGGACGAGGTTGTCGTACTTGTAGTCGTTGTGGATCAGCGCGGGAGTTTCCGATCCCGGCGGCAGATGACCGGCCAGCCAGGCGGCGGCGCGGTCGAGATCGGGCACGTCGTCGGTGCGGGACTTCGTCCAGCGCTCCGTCCACCCCTCCACCTGGCGCTGGACGTATCCCTCCGGATGCCCGAGATCCTCCAGCCCGACGTCCCGGTAGTCCACGGCGTGCAGATCCACGAGTCCGTCGACCGCCGCCTCGCTGAGGGACCGCATCCGCGCGGGGTTGAGGTCGAGCCCTTCGGGAGCTCTCTGATGGCGGAGGATCACGCCGCGCACCCGCTCCATGAGGTAGAAGGGGGCGCCGATCACCTCCAGGTCGTCGCAGTGGAGGAGGGCGCGCGGGGCTTGAGGGTAGGCGGCGTGGAGGCGCGAGAGCACTTTGAACTCGCGGCCCATGTCGTGCGCCGTCTTCACCCTGGAGCCGAAGGGGGGGCGGCGCAGCACCAGCTCGGAGTTGCCGAAGCGGAGGAGGTAGGTGAGGTTCGAGTGGCCGCCGGGGAACTGCTCGACGGTGACCGGCCCCTCGATGCCCAGAAGCTTCCCCTTCAGCCAGGCCGCCAGCTTCACGGCGTCGATCTCCTCGCCGGGGCGGACGGCCTGCGCGGAATCGATCGTGGTATCGATCATTCGTCCCCCTTCTTCATGCCGTACCCGGCGAGGATGCGCTTGGCCACGGCCGTCTTGTGGACCTCGTCGGCGCCGTCGTAGATGCGGGCTCCGCGCTCGTGCCGCCACCAGAAGGCCAGCGGCGTCGCCTCGGTGATGCCGAGGGCGCCGTGGGTCTGGATGGCGCGGTCGAGCACCCGCTGGAGCACGGCGGCGGTGTGGAACTTGATCAGCGAGACGTCGTCGCGGGCCGCGGCGGCCCCCTCGCGGTCGATGCGCCAGGCGGTGCGCAGCACGAGCAGGCGGGCGGCGTCGATCTCGGCGCGGCTCTCGGCGATCCACTCCTGGACGATCTGGCGGCTGCCCAGCGGCTTTCCCGGCGCGAGCTCGCGCGACGCCGCCCGTTCGCACATCAGGTCGAAGGCCCGCTCGCAGATGCCGATCCAGCGCACGCAGTGATGGATGCGCCCGGGCCCCAGCCGCTCCTGGGCGAGGGCGAAACCGGCGCCTTCGGCGCCGATGCGATTCGTCGCCGGCACGCGGACGCCGGTGAGGCGCACCTCGGCGTGGCTCATCCACCCCTCGCCCCGCTCGCCCATGACGGCGAGGTTCTGGACGATCTCGAAGCCGGGCGTGTCCGTGGGCACCAGGATCTGGCTCGCCCGCGCGTGCGGCTTCGGCGCCTCGGGATCGGTGACCGCCATGACGATGCAGAAGGCGGCGCCGTCGGCGGCGCTGGTGAACCACTTGTGGCCGTCGATCGCGTAGTGGTCCCCGTCGCGGCGCGCGGTGGTGCCGAGGAGGACGGGGTTGGAGCCGGGAAACTCCGGCTCGGTCATGCCGAAGCAGCTCCGGACCTCGCCGGCGACCAGGGGGCGCAGCCAGCTCTCCTTCTGCTCAGGGCTGCCGTGGTGGAGGAGGAGCTCCATATTGCCGGCGTCCGGCGCCTGCGCGTTGAACACGTAGTGGCCGATCACGCTGCGGCCGAGCGCCTCGCCGATCGGGGCGAAGTCGAGGAGCGACAGCCCGGTCCCTCCCCACTCCTTCGGCATGTGGGGCGCGAGGAGGCGCTCGCCGCGCAGCCACGAACGGAGGCGGGCGATCTCCGCCGTGGCGGCGCCAAACCCCTGCTCCAGCACGATCCGCTCGACGGCGAGCACCTCCTCGTCGACGAAGCGGCGGACGGCCTCGGTCAAGTCCCGGATCTCTGGCGAGGCGGCGAAGTCCATGGCGCTTAAGCTCCCTTCCTGGAGGAGGAGTCTAGCGCGAGCCCGCTGCGGCCCGGTCATCTCGTGAAGGCGATGATCACACCACCGACGAGCGAGGTGAGGAACGGCTCCTTGCCCTCTTCCCAGTGCGTCACCACGAAGACCAGGCCGCCGAAGGGGATCAAGCAGACGATGCCCCAGAGGATGCTGACCCGAAACGCCGTGACCAATAACCACAATCCACCGATGAGGGCGAGAATTAAGCCGATCACCCTGAGGATCTCCATAGATCGTCTCCCTTTTTTCGACGTTGATTGATCGTCATTCTAACATTGTGGAGATCTCGGAAAACGAGAGCATCGTCCAATCTGCCCCGGTGAGCAGAGCCCGGTCATGCGTGGTGGCGAGGCCGATCGAGGCCATGCCGGCGCGGCGGGCGGCTTCGAGGCCGCGCGGGGAGTCCTCGATCACCAGGCAGCGCTCGGGGGGCGCGCCGAGCTGGGCTGCGGCGAAGAGGAAGATGTCGGGCGCCGGCTTGGCGCGCCCGCCGACGTGGGAGGGGAAGTAGACGCGGTCGCCGAAGAAGCGGGAGATCCCCAGCTTGCGGTCGGCCACCGCGAAGAGCTCCTCCGGCATCGAGGTGGCGATGCAGGTGGCGTAACGGCCGCGGACCTTCGCCTCGAAGAACTCCGGGAACCCGGGAGTGAAGCGGACCTCCTGCTCGAACAGGCCGCGGATGATCTCCAGGCGCTCCGCCACCAGCGCGTCCGGATCGCCCGCGATGCCGTACTGCTCCTGGAGCAGGAGGACGCCAGCGCGCTGGCCGAGGCCGGTGATCAGTGGCTTGGTGCGCGCGAGATCGAAGGCGACTCCCCGCCGGCGCAGGAATTCGGTCTCGCAGCGGTCCCAGACGGTCTCGCTGTCGAGGACGACGCCGTCGCAGTCGAAGAGGATGGCCGCGATCCTCTGGGGCCAGTCGGTCATGGGCGGCGATCCTATCCCGGGCCCGGCCGGCGTAGAATGAGGCGCCCATATCTTCAGAGCTGCGCGGCCATGCGGGAGCAACACACCGATCCGGAAGCTCTCACCCGGTTCCTCCTGGGTGAGATGTCCGACATCGAAGCCGCCGAGATCGATCGCCACCTGAGTGTCTGTTCCGGCTGCCGGGACCAGGCCGACGAGACGATGGACCTGTTGAGCCTGCCGTTCCTCGACGGCGTGGGCTCTGCCTATGACAATGCATTCGACCGCGCTCTCGTGGGGGTGGCCGAACGTCTCTCCGGTCTGGGCCGGGAGTTGCGGAGCGCCGACGATCTGCTGGCCGAGCTCCTGCGCGAGCCCGCGCCCGGACGCCAGCGCAGGATCCGGGAGGACGAGCGCTTTCATTCGCTGAAGCTCTGCCAGCTCCTGCGGTCTCACGGTAAAGCGCGCTGGTTCTCCGATCCCGCCGCGGCACGCGACGCCGCGGAGCTGGCGGTGGGGGTCGCGGAGTGTCTCGATCCCGGGAGATATGGAGCGATCCTGACCGCGGACGCCCGAGCGCTCTCCTGGGCCTATCTCGGCAACGCCTGCCGGATCGCGTCCGACTCCTGGCGGGCGGAAGGGGCTCTCCGCCGGGCCTGGAGCCATCATCTGCAGGGGCAGGGTGAGCTCGATACCGAGGGCGAGTTGCTCGTGATCACCTCGTCGCTGAGGATCCTCCAGAATCGGTTCGACGAGGCTCTGCAACACGCCGACCAGGCGATCGCCGTGTACCGCTCGCTGGGGGATGGCCAGCGCGAGGGCGCCACGCTGATCAAGAAGGGGATGGCCATGGCCGGAAGCGGCCGGTTCCAGGCGGCCATCGTGGAAACCCGCGCCGGGCTCCTCCGGATCGACGCCGCGAGCGATCCGCGGCTCCTGCTGATCGGCAAGCAGAACCTCGCCCGGGACCTCCTCGAGAGCGGCGAGCACGTCGAAGCCGGCCGGCTGCTCCCGGAGCTCCGGTCCCTCGGCCGCGACTGCGCCGACAACACTCTCCAGGCACGGATCGACTGGCTCGAAGGAAGCTTCGCCGGCCATCTCGGCCGCTTCGAAGAAGCGGAGAGGCGACTCGGCGAGACCCGTGATTTTTTCCTGCGCCATGAGAGCGGGGTGGATGTCGTCCTCATCTCCCTGCACTTGGCCGAGATCCTTGCGCGCGCCGGAAAGCCCCGACGGGTCCGGGAGCTCCTGGACGAGGTGATTCCCCTGGGGGAAGCGATGGGGCTCGAACGCGACGTCCTCGCCGCCCGGCTGCTCTACGCTCAGGCGTCCGGGAGATGATCCCGGGCCGCCGGGGCCAGCTCCAGATCAGGTAGAGTCGAAAACCGCCATGCGAGCGATGATCCTACGCGCCCTCGCCGACCTCGAAAGCAACTCCGAGCCGTTGGAGATGGCCGATCTCGCGGTGCCGGAGCCGGGCGCGGGGGAGGTGCGAGTTCGTCTCGCGGTCTGCGGCGTCTGCCATACGGAGCTGGACGAGATCGAGGGGCGCCTGCCGCCGCCGCGGCTGCCGGTCGTGCTCGGCCATCAGGCGGTGGGGCGGGTGGAGGCGCTCGGGGCCGGTGCGGCCGGTCTGCGCGAGGGAGACCGGGTGGGCGTCGCCTGGATCGGCTGGGCCTGCGGCCGCTGCAAGGCGTGCCGCGAGGGGAACGAGAACCTCTGCCCCTTCTTCCGGGCCACGGGTCGCGACGTCGACGGCGGCTACGCCGAATTCATGACCGTGCCGGCGGCTTTCGTTCATCCGATCCCTAAGGCCTTCACCGACGTCGAGGCCGCCCCCCTCCTCTGCGCGGGCGCCATCGGCTATCGCTCCCTGAAGCTCGC
>DASWQX010001182.1:0-4345 GCA_036403495.1 Thermoanaerobaculia bacterium | reverse complement strand
AGGAGCTCGGTCGAGTAGGCGGCGAGCAGGGCCACCAGCGGCGTGGCGTACGACATCTCGAAGCCGAGCACGGTGTGCCCGACGAGGTTGAGGATGGTGATGGCGGTGGCGAACCGCCGCAGCGCCGCCAGGCGCATGTCTTTCGGCGGTGCGGTGGTCTTTGGAGTCTCTGCCATGTCTCAGCCCGCCTTTCCGGTGCCGGCCGGTTGCGTCCTGGGGGTCCCGCCCGCGACTACGGCCGGAGGGGGTGGCGTCGTCGGTGTATCTAAAAGAACGGTGTGGCGGCCGGGGGCGAGGCGGAGCGTCGCCGCGCGCACCCGGCCGGAGCCGTCGCGGTAGCGGAAGTCCACCCGCAGCGGCGTCCCGGCAGCCATCCGTCCGAGGCCGAAGTGGAGCTCCGGCGCCCGCTTGCCCGAGTGGCCGCTGCCGCCGTCGACCTGCGCCACCATCCGCCGGCCGTCGGGGAGCCAGACCGTGGCCTCCGCCCCGATCGCCGGCCGCGAGGCGCCGGCCGGTCCCGCGGTGGCGGGGAGCCGCGCCTCGATCTCCAGCGCGGCGCCGCGGCGCGGGCTGACGTTGTGGAAGAAGTACGAGGTCTCCCACTGGTCGGCGATGGCGAAGTCGAGGGCGCCGTCGCCGTCGACGTCGGCGATCGCGATGCCGCGCGTCACGTGGCTGTCGTCCAGCCCCAGCTCGTGGGCGATGTCGTAGTAGCGGCCGTCCCTGGCGCGCACGAAGAAGGGGTTGTGGAGGTGCCCCGAGAGGTCGTCGCCGGGCATGAAGTGAGCCCAGGCGGCGGGGTGGAGCATGTTGTTGTCGTTGCCCATGGCGAGTTCGTGGAGCTCGGGCCAGCGGTTCTTCTCGCCGCGCAGGAAGCCGATCGCCTGGGTCGCCTCGGGCACGCCGTCGTTGTCGAAGTCGGCGAAGCGGGCGTCCCACCCCCAGCCGCTGCGCGACAGGCCGAGGTCCTCGCTGCGGTCGGCGTACGGGGCGACCCCGCGCCGCATCGCCTTCACGTCGCCCGAGCTCACCCAGACGAAGTGGCTCTCCTCCAGGGCGTAGTTCTGGGCGATGTTGCTGACGTACATGTCCGGGATGCCGTCGCCGTTGATGTCGGCGAAATCGATCCCCATCCCCTTGAAGGAGTCGTGGCCGAGCACCTTCGAGGCCGGGGTGGCCAGCGTCCGCCGCCCCTCGAGCACCTCGAAGCGCGGGTGCCCCGGAGTCGACAGGTTGTGCAGCAGGCGGTCGTTGCCGAAGTCGTTGCCGAAGTAGATCTCGGGGAGCAGGTCGCCGTCGAGGTCGGCGGCGCCGGCCGCCAGGGTCCAGGAGTAGGCGGTCTTGGCGTCGAAGGCGTCGGAGGCGTCGGTGAAGCTGGCGGTCGGCTCCGGTCCCGAGGTCCCTCCGTGGCCGAGCAGCAGCCGGTTCCTGCCGCCGTTCTCCGAGCGCGACATCGAACGGTGCATGTGGGCGATGTCGGTCGCCTTGGCGTCGAGCACCCGCATGCCGTCCGGGAAGTAGTTGCCGACGATCAGGTCGAGGTGGCCGTCGCCGTCGACGTCGGCGCTGGTGAGCGCGTTGGTGTTCCAGATCTCGTGCCCCGGCACCAGCTCGACCGGCTTGAAGGCGGCGGCCGACAGCGACGTGGTGCCGGCGCGGCGCAGGAAGAGCACCGGCGACCGCCCCCAGTAGTAGACCAGGAGGTCCATCTGGCCGTCCTCGTTGAAATCGCCGGGGAGGCAGCCCATCGGCGCCATGGTCCGCGCGTCGTAGGGGAGCGGCGCGGGATCGAGGGCGAACATGGCATAGCGGGCGCCGGTGCCCGGCACCGGCTGCACCAGCGCCTGGTCCACCCGCGTGTCCACCGAGCAGACGTCGTTCGGCAGCCCGTCGCCGTCGAGGTCGTTGAGCGCCACTCCCGCGCCGACGGCGGAGATCCAGGAGCGGATGTCGCGCAGGCTGGGGTGCACCTGCCGCACCACGCGGTCGAGGTTGCCCGCGGGGGCCGCCAGCGGCTCGCGGGTGAAGGCGAAGCGCGAGGCCAGGGCGTCGCGCTCGGCCTGCGGGAGCGTGGGCTGGCGGGCGAAGCCGTAGAGCCCCGCGATCACCGCCACCGCCGTCAGCCGCGTCGCGTTGCGGCGGAAGAAGCCGGCTTGCGGCTCGTTCATCGGTTCAGACCCCCTTCCTGAATCGGTCTTGAATGCGCCGTCTCCAGACTTCGAACGCCGGCTCTTCCGGCCGGTCGGACGGCAGATCCTCCACGGTCTGGAGGGCGACGGCGCCGGCCTCGGCCGCGCTCAGGCCGCAGATCACCTCGGCGGCCAGCGCGGTGTGCGCGGTCGGATTGCCGGCCCGCTCGCGCGCCTGGGATGCGAAGGCGACTCCCTGCGCCAGCTCCGGGAGGAACGGGCCCGCCGCCTGCCGGAGCGCCGCGATCCCCTCCCGGCCGGGTCCGCCGGCATAGGCGCTGGCGAGCCCGACGCCGGCCCAGAGGTCCGGCTGGCGCGCCGCCGGAAACGCCCGAACCGTCCGCGCGATGCGCTCGACGTCGGCCCCCTCGACGAACCAGAGGCTGCGGCCGAGACCCTGATCGAAGCCGCGGCGGGCGTAGCCGCGCAGCTTGCGGGGCACCTCCTGGCGGGTCACCGATCGCGGCCAGTGGAAGAACCCCTCGTGGAAGCCGTAGCCGTCGAGCGCCAGCCAGCCGAGCAGCGGGTCGAGGCGGGCGAGCAGGCGCTCGGGGGACAGCGGAAGCCGCGCCAGGATCCACCCGGCGCCGACGTTGACGATGTAGGCGTGGGCATCGCCGGGACCGGCGAGGAAGCGGGTCAGGCGGTCGCGGCTCAAACCGGGGGGCGTCAGGGCGTCGAGCAGGGCCAGCGCCATTCCCGCTCCCTCGTAGGCGAAGCCGCGCTGGTCGTGCGCGAGCTCGGCCTCGATCCGCGCCGCGGCCGCCGTCGCTCCGCTCTCCTCCAGCGCCGCGTGATAGCCGGCGACGAAGCAGCGGCCGACGTTCTCCAGACGCTCGCGGAGGGCGGCATCGCCGGCGTCGTGGAATCCGCGGCGGACGAACGAGGTCTCGCCGGGGGCGATGCCGAACAGCGCGCGCTTCAGGGCGGCGCCGGGAGTCCGGCGGGACGGGCTCACCCCCGCGTGCGACAGAGGGGTGCCGCGGTCGTCGATCGATGTCGTCAAGGCTTCACTCCTCACGCTCCACAGTAGGCTCCACAGTCTACGCCTTACATATTGTGGTGCTTCCAGGAGGGGCGAACGAGTCGCTCGCAGCGTTTCAGTCGAAACTTTCTTGGCGCCTCCGCCGGCTCAGCCCTTGCCGGCCTCCTCAAGCTCCATCTTCAGCGAGAAGAAGCGGAGCAGATCCTTCAGGGAGAGAATGCCGAGCAGGCGGTCCTCGTCGACCACCATCAGGCGGGAGGCCCCGGTGCGGCTCATCCGCGAGAGGGCTTCCATGGCGTCGGTGTCGGCCCGCACGGTGTTCTCGGGGGTGCAGCGCTCGGCCAGCGAGCCCACGGTCTGGCGATCCCACTCGTCGCGGGGGAGCTCGCGCACCCGCCGGGCGGTGACGCAGCCGAGCAGGCGTCCGGAGTCGTCCACCACCGGGAACATCTTGAAGTGGTAGCGATAGATGTAGCTCTGAACCAGCTCCAGCACCGGGATGCCGCGCGGCACGGTCACCGGGTCGGCGTGCATGAAGCGGGAGACCGGCTCCCCCTCGAGCGCCCGGCGGAGCAGGAGCTGCTGGTAGGTGGCCGTGGCGGCGTTGCGCAGGAAGAGGCCGATCAGGAACAGCCAGAGGCCGGAGGCGAAGCTCCCCGAGATCAGGGAGACCACGCCGAGGCCGATCATCAGCAGGCCGAAGCCGGAGCCGATCGCCGAGGCGATCCGGGTCGCCCAGCCCAGATTCTTGCGCCACCCCCAGAGGATGGCGCGCAGGATCCGCCCGCCGTCGAGCGGCAGGGCGGGGATCAGGTTGAACAGCGCGAGGGTGCCGTTGAGGAAGCCGAGGTAGCCGAGCACCGAGCCCGCCTCCTTGGGCCACCCCGCGATGCTGCCGATCAGCACGAGCGCGCCGCAGACGAGGCCCAGGCCGAAGCTCGCCGCCGGCCCCGCCGCCGCGATCACCAGCTCCGCCTGCGGCGTGGGGGGCTCGGCCGGCATCTCGGCGAGGCCGCCGAAGATGAACAGGGTGATCGCCCGCACCTGGACGCCGTACGTCCGCGCCACCACCGCGTGGGAGAGCTCGTGGAGGAGCACCGAGAGGAAGAACGCCAGGGCGCCGGCGACCCCCATCGACCAGTAGACGGCCGGCGGCTGCCCCGGGAGCTGG
>DASWQX010001181.1:0-2990 GCA_036403495.1 Thermoanaerobaculia bacterium | reverse complement strand
CCAAAAACGTTTCATCCCCCTCGGGGGCGAGACGGGCGGGGCGTTCGTGGCCTGCGACCTCACCCTCGGTCCCTCTCCTGAAGGAGAGGGAGGGCCTGGCAGGATTCTAGGAGGGGGTTTGGAGTCGTCCCCCTTCTCCTTCAGGAGAAGGGGATAGGGGATGAGGTCGCAGGCCACGGGCCGCCCGCCGCTGCCGCTCGCGGTCGACCAGCAGCCGGCCGGAGAAGGCGACGATGGCGGTGTAGCCCGAGGCCGCCATGCTGAGGACGATCAGCAGGCCGAGCCGGGCGACCGTGGGGTTGGCCGAGAGGAGCAGGACGGAGAGGCCGATGCCGACCACCAGGACGTTGGTCATCACCCGGCGCTGGACGGCGCCCGCCTCGTCCTCGTCCTCCTCGTCGCCGTGGAACGCGAGGTGGATGCTGTAGTCCAGGCCGATGCCGATGCCGAGCGCCAGGAAGCAGGAGGAGGCGACGCCCAGCGGCAGCCCGGCCCAGCCCGCCACCCCGAGCACCAGCAGCAGCGCCCAGACGATCGCCAGGATGCAGCGGAACGACTTCTTCCACTGGCGGGTGGCGAAGCCCAGGGTCACCCAGGACATCACCAGCGACGCCGCCACCGAGATTCCCTGGCTGGAGGTGACCGACTCGATCAGCACCCGGCCCCGCTCGGCGCTGCCGCCGATCCGTGCCGTGACCGCTCCGGGGGGGAAGCTCCGGGCGAGCCGCGCGTCGAGCGCCTGGCGCACCTTCGTCGAGGTGCCGTAGTCGTCCTTCGCGGTGGCGAAGATCAGCCGCGTCGAGCCGGCGCCGCGGTCGAGGAACAGGCGCAGGAAGACGTCCTCATTGAAGTAGCGGTAGGTCCGCAGCAGCCCCTCGACGGCCGGCCGTGACCCCGGCAGCGGCGGGCGCTCCGCGTTCGGATCGCCCATCTCCCACGCCCGGTCGCGCACCAGGTCGGGGAGCGACAGCGAGGCGGTCACCCCCGGCGTCCGGTCGACGTCCCGCTGGAACGCCTCGACGCTCCGGAGCAGCCCCGGCTCGGTCCAGGCGCGGCCGTCGTTGCGGGAGAGCATGACGTCGAACTGATAGACGCCCACCGACTCTTTCTCGAACCAGTGGACGTCCTTGACGATCGGATGGGTAGGGCGGAAGTTTTGCGACCAGCCGTCGTCGATCCGCAGCCGCAGCACCCCCGGCACCACCAGCAGCGTCAGCGCCACCGGGAAGGCGCCGCGGAGCAGGATGGGGTGGAGGGTCAGGGAGGGCACCCGCGTCCAGTTCGGCAGCCGGCGGATGGGAATCAGCGCCAGCAGCACCGGCACCACGGTGGTCGTCAGCACCCAGGAGAAGCAGACGCCGATACTCGCCACGAGCCCGAAGATGCAGAGCCCGGGCACGTCGGTGGGCATGAACGAGGCGAAGCCGATCGCCGTGGTGAGGGTGGTGGCGGTGCAGGGGAAGAAGACCTTGCGCACCCCCTTCCAGACCAGCGAGAAGGTGGGAAGCTCCGGATGCTGCTGCCGGAGGTGGAGGTACTCGCTGTAGAGATGGAGGTCGTCGGCGATGCCGAGCACGGTCAGCAGCACCGGGATCATCGCGGTGGTGATCGAGATCGGGTGGCCGAGCATCTGCAAGGAGGCCATGGTGAACAGCACGCAGAGCCCGGACTGGAAGAGGGCCAGCCCCGCCATCCAGAGCGAGCGGAAGATCCAGCCGAAGAGGATGAAGATGACCAGCATCGTCCAGGGGAGGAGGAGCTGGAGGTCCTCAAACAGCGCCTCGCCCAGGCCGTTGAGCACCACCTGGCGGCCGATCACCCGCAGGGTGTACTCCCCCGGCCGGCGCGCCTCGAGCCGCGCCATCGCCTCACGGGCCCGCCGGCCGATGTCCTCCACTCCCAGGCCGGAGAAGGCGGGGGCCTCGAGGAAGGCGGTGTGGCGGGAACGGCCGGCGCCGAGCTTGCCGCGGATGGCGGTATGGCGCAGCGCCGCCGCGATCCAGGAGCCGTCCGGCGTGTGCAGGAGCCAGGGCTCGCCGGGCACCGGCGCCGCGCTGTAGTGCGCGCGGGCCAGCCGGTCGAAGAGCAGCACGCGGATGTTGGGGCTGCTCCCCAGGGTGCGGCCGAAGAAGCGGAGGTCGTCGAGGAACACGGGGTCGGTGACCTCGCGCCGCGGATTGGTGAGCGCGATGATCACCCGCTCGTCCGAGCCGAAGGTGTCGCGGACCGCCTTGTCGACCTCCAGCACCTCGGACCCGGCGGGGAGGAGCTCCAGGTCGTTGGCCCGGATCTGCAGCCTCGCCACCCGCTGCACCGAGAACGCGACGGCGCCGGCCAGGGCGAGCAGGCCGAGCGTGAGCAGGATGCGGGCGCGCGCGCTCATGGCCGGCAGAACACCTCGACCTCGGGTCCCGGACCGTCCGCGCCCAGAGCGTCCGCCGCGAACGGATCGCCGGTCGCCGTCCGGTGCGTCAGGAAATGGCTCCCCTTGCCCCCGCCCACCACAGGGACGCGCAGCCAGTGGTGCGCCGACATGCGGACGAAGCCCTCGCAGGCGTCCGCGGGGAAAGCCGCGAAGCCTTCGACGGCATGCTCTTTCAGAAAGGCGAGCCGCGCGGCGGGATCGCCGGGGAGTTGCAGCGGCGCCTCGGGGGGGACCGCGACGGGGAAGACCTGGTCTCCCGGCCGCAGGGCGGACGTGAACGGGGGCACCTGCAACGGCCGCGTACGCGGAGCCTGCCAGGCGATCAGGCCCAGCGCGACGACGAAGAGCGCGGCCATCCGGCGCTCGATCGATTCCTGGTGTGTCATCAGGGAGCCGGAAAGGAACGACCCGCGGGACGCGGGCCGTTCACTCCGAAAGGGCGCTCAGTTGATCGTGAACGCCTTGCCGGGATCCATGGTGATCGCGACCTCGCCGGGCTTGTCCACGTCCTCGAGCCTCAGTTGGCCCGTCAGCACGTAGGTCGTACCCGGAGGGGGCGGGAAGG
>DASWQX010001180.1:0-4351 GCA_036403495.1 Thermoanaerobaculia bacterium | reverse complement strand
AGCGGAAGCGATCGGCTCGCCGTCCGGCCCGGTTACGCGCCCCAGGATCTCACGAAGCCCGTTGCCGTCCAGAATCAAATCCGGCCTCCGGTTTTCGCCAGGCGCGATCGAGAGCTTGCTGCTCGCCTGACCGGATGGGTGCTTGACCTCCATCGTCTGGTTTCCAGGCTCGATGCCCGCGATACGGTAGCGCCCTTCCCCCTCGGTCCCAGCGGGAGTGGTGAGACCGTTCCGCCCTTCCGGGAACGAAATCTCGGCGCTCGCGGCGGGGAGCCCGTCGGTCGTGAGGACACGCCCGGAGACGATCGCCCCCCGTTCCAGGACGATCTCGACCTTCTTCGGGCTCCGCGGAGACAGCGAAACCTTCAAATCAGCTCGCCGCAGATATCCCGCCGCTTCAGCCTCAACTTGCATCGTCTCCTCTCCTGCAAGCTCGAACGTGAAGCGCCCCTTCCGGTCGGAGAGGGTGACGAGCTTCTCGGGATCGACCATGTCGCTCCCATCGAGAATCCTCTGAGGGCAGGAGAGCCACCGTGGCACGTCCAGGATTTTCCAGGGGTTGTCAAAATAGCTCAGTTGAATTTTTGCCTTTGTGATGGGTAGGCCTCGGTCGTCGACCACCCGTCCGGTGATCCGGCTGGGAAGAGGAAAAGGGAGCAGGACGACCCGGCTCGGGCGCGAGGATTCGGCAGAGGCTTCGTGCGGAGAGAATCCTTCCCGGCAGACCTCCAGGCTCCCTGGCTCGAAGCCGTGGATCTCGTAGCGGCCGTCCGGCCCCGTCACGGCCGCCGGACCGTCGGCGGCGTGCCAAGAAGGGTGTCCCATGAGATCCTCATCCTTCTCGGACCGAGCCCAAACCTGCGCCCCAGCCAGGGGATGCCCCTTGGAATCGACCACTCTACCGGCGACTGTCTGGCCTTTGGGCAATCGGAACGTGCCGAGCACGACCTTGCCGCCCTCCGGGGAAGATGCGATCCCGCGCTGCACCAGAGCCGTGAAGCCCGTCCGGGCGATCCTCAGCGTGAACCAGGAATCCGCCGGAAGACCGGAGATCCGAAACAGGCCATCCGGGCCGGAGGTAGTTTGATAGAGACCGCTATCCGCGTGGGACGGGTCGGGCTCCCGTTCGATGAGATGCAACTCGACGCGGGCTCCCTGGAAAGGGAGCCCGGCCTCGTCCACGACCTTGCCCTCGGCCGAGGCCGTCGGATTTTCGGCTCCGGCCCGGGCGGACAGGGCTCCGGAGCTCAGGAAAAGAAGGGGGGGAAGGAGAAACCAGAGGACTTTCATGGTGAGGGTCTCCGCATCAGCCGGCCATGGAACCTCCTTACAGAGGTGAGTATAACCGCAAGACGAGCCGCTTCTTCAGGACGTAGCGAGGCAAGCCAGTTTCCTTCTCGAACGCGGTCAGCGGAGGCGCGAGAAGCCTTCCTGATGCGCCAGCACGCGATCAAAGGTGTAGGTCGTCCTGGCACCTTTGGACCGGGCCTTGGCGCCGATCAGGATCTCCCGATCTTTGGCCTTTGGGTTTCCGATCTCGGACCAGTGCCTGGCTTCGAATCCATGCTCCTCAAAGGTTCTTTGCCATGCCGGCGGAAGGCCCATATCGATAAGGATTTTCATCCGCGTGCCAACGCCACCTCGATCTCTTTCACACGCCAAGTAGCGTAGGTGAGAGCTGAGCGGATGTCTTCTCTTTCAAGATATGGGTAGGCTTGAAGGATCTCGTCTTCCGCATGGCCGGAGGCAAGAAGTCCGAGAACAGTCCCTACGGTGACTCTCAGACCTCGGATGCAGGGTTTTCCAGCCATGACTTCGGGATCGAGGGTAATTCGATCAACGCACTTCACAACATCTCCAAATTCGCAAACTTCGCCACCAGCTTGCGCTTGCCCGCCTTCTCGAAGAAGACGGTCAGGCGGGCTTCATCCCCTTCGCCTTCGAACTCCAGCACCACGCCGGGACCGAGCGTGGGGTGGCGGACGCGGCTGCCGCGTTTGATGGCGCGGCGGGGCTGTGCAGGCGTGGCAGGCGCTGACGCGGCGGGACGCTGGGGCGCCATGGGTCTGCCGTAGCTGGGCGGTGAGGTCGGCGCCGGCGCGGGACGGAAGGGCGTCGAGGGCGCGGTCGGAGGCGCGGAGGCAGGCCGGCCGCCGCCTCCGAAGAAGGAGTAGACGCCCTGAGCGCGCGGGTCGTAGCGCTCGGAGTTGTAGAGATCCGCGCTCTGCGAGACGTCGAGGAGCTGATCCGGCAGCTCGGAGAGGAAGGGGGACTCGGCCTGGTCCTGGTAGCGGCCGGCGATGCGGCGCCGGCGGCAGCAGCTCAGGTAGAGGCGCTCGCGGGCTCGCGTCATGCCGACGTAGAGCAGCCGGCGCTCCTCTTCGAGATCCTCGCGGGCGCCCTGGGAGTTGAAGTGCGGAAGGAGGCCGTCCTCCAGGCCGCCCACGAAGACGGCGCGGAACTCCAGCCCCTTGGCGCTGTGCAGGGTCATCAGGGAGACCCCCTTCTCGGTCTGCAGCGAGTCGAGGTCGGAGACCAGCGCGACGTGGTCGAGGAAGGCGGTCAGCAGGTCCTGCTCGGCCGAGTTGTAGCTGTTCCCCTCGGTGAACTCCTGGGCGGCGGAGAGGAACTCGCGGATGTTCTCGACGCGCGCCTGGTCGTCCGGATCGTCCGGCTTGTAGAGGTCGGTATAGGAGGTAGCCTCCAGCAGGCGGTCGAGGAGAGCGGGGAGCGGCAGGTCGGCCGCGGACTGCTGGAGGCCCACGATCAGGTCGCGGAACTTGCGCAGGGCCGTGGCGCTGCGGGCCGGCAGGTTGCCGAGGTCGTCGAGGTAGAGGACGTCCCAGAGCGGCTGGCCGAGCTGGGAGGCGCGGTCGCGCAGCAGCTCCAGGGTGGACTTGCCGATGCCGCGCGGCGGCTGGTTGACGATCCGCATCAGGGAGAAGTTGTCGCGCGGGTTGCGCAGCACGCGCAGGTAGGCGACGAGGTCCTTGATCTCGGAGCGGTCGTAGAAGCGCGTGCCGCCGACCAGCGAGTAGGGGATCTCGCGGCTCAGCAGCTCGTCTTCGATCGCTCGCGTCTGGGCGTTGGTGCGGACCAGGATCGCCATATCGCTCAGCTTGTAGTTCGACCGCAGGCGCTGGAGGGTGCGCACGATCCAGCCCGCTTCGTCCCCCTCGTCGCTGGCGCGGTAGAGCTCGGCCTTGGCGCCGCTCCCCGTCTCGGTCCACAGGCGCTTGCCGCGGCGGTTGACGTTGTTGGCGATGAGGGCGCCGGAGACGTCGAGGATGGTCTGGGTGGAGCGGTAGTTCTGCTCCAGCTTGCGCACGGCCGCGTCGGGGAAGGTCTTCTCGAACTCCAGGATGTTGCTGATGTCGGCGCCGCGCCAGCGGTAGATCCCCTGGTCCTCGTCGCCGACCGCGGTGAGGTTGCCGTCCGCGCCGACGAGCTCCTGGATCAGGCGGACCTGGGCGTGGTTGGTGTCCTGGTACTCGTCGACGAGCAGGAAGCGGGTCCAGCGGCGGATCCGCGCCTTGATCTCGGGGTCGGTCGAGAGGAGCTTGACCGGCAGCGCGATCAGGTCGTCGAAGTCCACTCCGGAGGCGGCGAGGAGCAGGCCCTGGTAGCGCCGGTAGAGGACGGCGACCTTCTTCTCGAAGAAGTTCGACGCCTGGGCCTCGTAGGCCGGCGCGTCGATCAGGCGGTTCTTGGCGGCGCTGATCTGGCTGAGCACCGAGCGGGGGGAGAAGGCGGTCTCGGAGAGCCCCTCGGCGGTGAGCGCCTCCTTGACGAGGCCGATCTGGTCGCTGCCGTCGAGGACGTGGAAGTCGCGGCGCAACCCGACCCGCTCGCCGTAGCGGCGCATCATCAGCAGGCCGTAGCGATGGAAGGTGCCCACCGAGGTGGGGAGCGGATGGAGGTCGAGGAGGTCCTCGACCCGCTCGCGCATCTCGCCCGCCGCCTTGTTGGTGAAGGTCATGGCGGCGATGGTGCCGGGATCGACCCCCAGCTCCTCGACCAGCCAGTAGATGCGGTAGGTGATGACCCGGGTCTTGCCGGAGCCGGCGCCGGCGAGGACGAGCTGCGGCCCCTCGCCGTGGGTGACGGCCGCGATCTGCTCCGGGTTGAGCTTGGACTCGATCTCGTGGGAAACGGACTTCTTCACGCCGGCAGTTTGTCCGAGAGGGGAGGGGAAGGCAAGGCGGCCCGGCCGCCCTCAGGTCGTCGAAAGACGAGTCAATTCGTCGTAACCCGAAGAAAGGACTTGGTTTACGGCTTCAACCATGACATCCTCTTCGGCGATTCGGAGGCGTAAAGGCATAAGATTCGGCGACGGCTGCGGAAAATTTCC
>DASWQX010001179.1:0-5747 GCA_036403495.1 Thermoanaerobaculia bacterium | reverse complement strand
CGCCAGCCGATCGTACAGCACGGCGGCGGTGCGCGTCCCCTTGTGCAGGGCGTCGAGATTGAACTTCTCGTTCGGCGAGTGGACGCGGTCGTCCGGCAGGCCGAAGCCCACCAGCAGCGTGTCCATGCCCAGTTCGCGCTTGAGGAGCCCGACGACGGGGATGCTCCCGCCCTCCCGGATGAGTGTCGGCTTGGCGCCGAACCCTGCTTCCACCGCTTCCGACGCCAGCCGCATTGCGGGACTGTCGGGCGGGACCAGCACCGCGGGCGACCCGTGGCCGAACTCGGTGATTTCCAGCTTCACGCTCTTCGGGCACCGCTCGCGCAGCACCCGCTCGAACGCGGCGAACACCTTCCGCGGGTCCTGGTCGGGAACGAGGCGCATCGAGACCTTGGCGCCGCCCCAGGAGGGGAGGACGGTCTTCGCCCCCTTCCCCATGTAGCCGCCGAAGATGCCGTTGACGTCGCAGGTCGGCCGCGCCCAGGTGCGCTCGCGGGTGGAATACCCCTCCTCGCCGAACAGCTCGGGAACGCCGAGCTCGGTGCGGTAGGCGGTTTCGTCCCACGGCAGCTTGGCGAATTCCTCGCGCTCCCAGGCTTCGAGCGGCCGCACGTCATCGTAGAAGCCGGGGATCAGGATCTTGCCGGTCTTCGCGTCGCGCAGGCCGTCGACGATGTGGCAGAGGGCGTTGAGCGGGTTCCACACCGCGCCGCCGAAGGTGCCGGAGTGCAGGTCCCGGTTCGGGCCGGTGACCTTGATCTCCATGTAGCAGAGCCCCTTCAGGCCGTAGATCAGCGACGGCTGCCCGGGCGCGAAGAGCGACGAGTCGGAGATCACGACGGCGTCGGCCTTCAGCCGCTGGCCGCCGTCCTTCTTCACGTACGCGTCGATCGCCTCGCCCCCTGCCTCCTCCTCCCCCTCGACCAGGAACTTGACGTTCACCGGCAGCCGGCCGCGCTCGGCGAGCAGCGCCGCCACCCCCTTGAGGTGGGCGTAGGACTGCCCCTTGTCGTCCGTGGCGCCGCGCGCCACCAGCTTGTCCCCCTCGACCGTCGGCTCGAACGGCGGATTGCGCCAGAGCTCGATCGGATCGACCGGCTGCACGTCGTAGTGCCCGTAGAAGAGGACCGTCGGCTTCCCCGGCGCGCCCAGCCATTCGCCATACACCAGCGGATGCCCGGCCGTGTCGATCCGCTCGGCCGTCAGCCCCGCCTCCCGCATCTTTCCCACCAGGAAATCGCCCGCGCGGAGCACCTCGTCCTTGAAGTCCGGATCGGTCGAGATCGAGGGAATCCGGATATAGTCCTTCAGCTCCTCGAGGTAGCTCTCCTTCTCCCTGTCGATGCGCGCGAGCACATCCCGCGAATCGCTTGCCATTCCGTTAGCTCTCCTTTTCGCTCTGGGTCTCTCCCGCCGGCAGTCTAGCAGAGTCCCCCAACCGGCTGGCGAGGCGCCGGAGGTTGACGCCGTTGACCAGGACGTGCCCGACGACCGGCCCGAGAAGGTTCCCGCGCCAGACCATCAGACCGCCGAGCAGCGCGCCGGCGACGACGGCGAACAGCGTCCAGAGCCGGAAGGCCTTGCCCGGCCCGCTGTGCAAGAGACCGAACAGCACCGTCGCCGCCGCCCAGCCGACCGTCCCTTGCAAGGCGCCGCGGAAGAACAGCTCTTCGGCGAAGCCGGAAAGGAGCGCCAGGGCGACCGCCTCGGCGGGAGTGATGATCCCGAGCGCCTCGCCCAAGCGCGTCTCGAGCTCCTTCGCCAGAGGAAAGGTGCGCTCGGCTCCCCACCACGCGCCGAGCAGCAGCACGCCAGCGCCCAACCCGAGGGCGAGGTCGAGCCACCAGCGCTCCGGATCGACGAACAGAGAGAGCGGGATCACCCCTCGCCGGAAGCCGACCCAGAGCGCTCCGGCCAGGGCCAGAGCGAGGTAGAGGCCCCAGGCGAAACGGTAGAGACGCCCCGGAGGGAGAGCCGGGGCCGATGAAGACGACGGTTCCAAGAAGGCCCGCGGCTAGGATTCGAAGGTCATGCCGGTCTTCTTCCAGTCGGAGGTGAAGCGCTCGAGCCCGAGGTCCGTGAGCGGGTGCTTGTAGAGCTGCTCCAGCACCTTGAACGGAATCGTGGCGACGTCCGCTCCGAGCATCCCGGCCTGCACGATGTGGACGGGGTGCCGCACCGAGGCGACCAGCACCTTGGTCTCGTATCCGTAGTTGTGGTAGATCGTCACGATCTGCTCGATCAGCTCCATCCCCTCCTCGGCGATGTCGTCCAGCCGCCCGACGAAGGGGGAGATGTAGGCGGCGCCCGCCTTGGCCGCGAGCAGCGCCTGGGTGGCCGAGAAGCAGAGGGTGACGTTGGTCCGGATACCCTCCTTCTTGAAGGCGGCGACGGCGCGCAGGCCGTCCGGTGTCAGCGGCACCTTGACCACCACGTTGTCGGCCAGCTTGGCGAGGCGATGCCCCTGGGAAAGGATCTCCTCGTACTCGGTCGCCAGCACCTCGCCGGAAACCGGGCCCGGCACCAGCTTGGCGATCGCCTGCACCGTCGGCAGATACGGCTTGCCGGCCTTGGCGATCAGCGACGGGTTGGTGGTGACGCCGTCGACCATGCCCCACTCGAGGCCGGTCTCGATCTCTTTGATTTCAGCGGTATCGAGAAAGAATTCCATGAGAAGGCCCCCTTTTTGTCCTTGACTCTACGTTAGCACCCGTCACCCTAGTGAACCGTCTCGTCGGAATCGTCGTCATCCTCGTCGTCTTCGCCGTCCTCGTCCTCGAAGTCGGTGTCGTCGTCGAGGATCGCCAGGTCGCCGGCGTCGTCCGCGTCCTCCGAATCGTCGGGCTCGTCGGCCGCCTCCAGTTCCAGCTCGGCCGGCACCGGACCGCCATCGCCCTTGGCGAGTTCGATCTCGGTCTCCTCGTCCTTCTCGGCGAGCTTGGCGACCGCCACGATGCGGTCGTCGGCGTCGAGGTTCATCAGCTTGACTCCCTGCGCCGAGCGGCCGACCTCGCGGACGCCCGAGACGTTGAGGCGGATGATCATCCCCTCCTGGGTGATCAGCATCAGCCCCTCGTCCGGCGTGACGTAGCGGACCCCCACCACCTCGCCGGTCTTCGGAGTGACCTTGAGGTTGATGGTGCCGAGGCCGCCGCGCCCCTGGAGCCGGTACTTCTCGACCGGCGTCCGCTTGCCGTACCCCCGCTCGGTGACGGTGAGCACCTGGCCGTGAGGATCGAGCTCCTCCATCGCCACCACGCGGTCGCCCGGCCGCAGCTCGAGACCCTTGACGCCGTAGGTGGCGCGGCCGATCGAGCGCACGTCGCTCTCAGGGAAGCGGATCGAGAAACCCTTCGCGGTGGCGAACAGGATGTCCTTGGTGCCGTCGGTCTCGCGCACCGCCAGCAGGCGGTCGCCGTCATCGATGTTGATGCCGATGATGCCCCCCACCCGCGGGTTGGCGTAGGCGGAGAGCTCGGTCTTCTTCACCGTGCCGTTGGCCGTCGCAAAGACGAGGTAGCGGTCGTCGCGGCGGAACTCGCGCACCGCGACCGTGGTCGCCAGCCGCTCGTTCGGCTCCAGGTTGAGCAGGTTGACGATCGCCTTGCCGCGCGCCGTCGGACCCGCCTCCGGGATCTCGTGCACCTTCAGCCAGTGCACCCGGCCGCTCTCGGTGAAGACGAGGATGTAGCTGTGCGCGGTGGCGACGTAGAGGTGCTCGACGAAGTCGTCCTCCTTGGTCACCATTCCCGTCCGCCCCTTGCCGCCGCGCCCCTGCGCCCGGTAGAGCGTGAGCGGCGAGCGCTTGACGTAGCCGGCCTGGGAGACTGTGATCACCATCGGCTCGTCGGCGATCATGTCCTCGATCGAGATGTCGTGCGTCTCGGGGATGATCTCGGTGCGCCGCTTGTCGCCGTAGGTCTCCTTCAGCTCGCCGAGCTCGCGGCGGATCTCCTCCAGCACGAGCTGGTCCGAGCCGAGGATGGCGCGCAGCCGCTCGATGGTCACCATCAGCGCCCGGTACTCCTCGACCACCTTCTCGCGCTCGAGGCCGGTCAGGCGCTGCAGGCGCATGTCGAGGATCGCCTGCGACTGCACCTCGCTGAACGCGAAGCGGGCCATCAGGTTTTCGCGCGCCTCCGCGGGGGTCGCGCTGGCGCGGATCGTCGCGATCACCTCGTCGAGATGATCGAGCGCCTTGAGGATGCCCTCCAGGATGTGCGCCCGCTCCTCGGCCTTGCGCAGGTCGTAGCGGGTGCGGCGGATGATCACCGTCTTGCGGTGGTTGAGGAAGTGGTAGAGCAGCTCCTTGAGCGTCATCACCTTCGGCTGGTTGTCGACGATCGCCAGCAGGATGATGCCGAAGGTGGTCTGCATCTGGGTCATCTTGTACAGCGAGTTGAGGACGATCTCCGCCACCGCGTCGCGCTTCACTTCGATCACGATACGGATGCCCTCGCGGTCCGACTCGTCGCGCAGGTCCGAGATCCCTTCGATCTTCTTCTCGCGGATCAGCTCGGCGACGCGCTCGATCAGCCGCGCCTTGTTCACCTGATAGGGAATCTCGTTGACGATGATCGTCTGCCGATCGGTGCGGTCGTTGGTCTCGATCGCGACGCGCGCCCGGAGCTGGATGATGCCGCGCCCGGTGGTGTAGGCCGAACGGATCCCCTCCAGGCCATGGATGAAGCCGGCGGTAGGGAAGTCCGGCCCGGGAATCACGGTCATCAGGTCCTTGATCAGGACGTCTGGATTGTCGATCAGCATCAGCAGGGCGTCGACCACCTCGCCGATGTTGTGCGGCGGGATGTTGGTCGCCATGCCGACCGCGATGCCGGTGGCGCCGTTGACCAGAAGGTTGGGGACGCGGGCCGGCAGCACCAGCGGCTCGGTCTCCGAGCCGTCGTAGTTGGGGCCCCAGTCGACGGTCTCCTTGTCGATGTCCTCGCGGAGCATCTCCTCCGCGAGCTTCATCAACCGCACCTCGGTGTAGCGCATGGCCGCCGGGTTGTCGCCGTCGAGCGAGCCGAAGTTCCCCTGGCCGTCGACGAGTGGATAGCGCATGGCGAAGTCCTGGGCCATGCGCACCACGGTGTCGTAGATCGCCGAGTCGCCGTGCGGGTGATATTTACCCATGACGTCGCCGACGATGCGCGCCGATTTCTTGTAGGCCCGGTCCGAGCGGTTGCCGCTCTCCCACATGCCATATAGCACGCGCCGATGCACCGGCTTCAGGCCGTCGCGCACGTCGGGCAGCGCGCGGCCGATGATCACGCTCATCGCGTAATCGAGATAGCTGCGCTTCATCTCATCTTCGATGCCGACCGGGATCGGTTGATCGAAGAGATTCTGGTCGTTGGCGTCGCTCATATCAGTTAGAAATCCGTTCAATCAGCGGTCTTACTTGTTGCGGATCTAGGTCTGGGTGCAGGAATTCCTGTCAGCATACCCTGAGCGCTAAGATCCTCATCCACATCAGGCCAGTGAACTCCCTGTCCATCGCCGATAACCTCGAAGTTTCTTCTCTGCTCCGGAGTCGCCTCCGAAAGACGCCAGGACCAGACCAAGGGGACACTTACGGTCCTGCCATCCACTAACTCAAAGGTGATGAGGTCATCCGTTACGTAAATTGCCTTGACCCGAGGGTCGACGCTAATCGCAGTGCTCATGCCATGCCTCAACGATTCTTTCCAGGTTGGTGTTGATCAATCTTCGAATGGTCATCAGTTCCTGTGCCGTAAACCCAT
>DASWQX010001178.1:0-2588 GCA_036403495.1 Thermoanaerobaculia bacterium | reverse complement strand
CAGCAGGGCCGACTCGCCGAGGACGTCGCCCGAGCCGAAGCTGCGCAGCGCCACGGCCTGGCCGGCGGACTCCACCAGGGCCTCGACGACGCCCTGCACGATCAACAACAGGAACGCGTCCTGGCTTCCCTCCGTGGCGATCACCGTTCCCGCCTCGATGTGGAGGTGCTCCATGGCGGAGAGCAGCCGCTTCAGCGCCTCTCCGGGCAGCTTCTGGACCACCGTGCTGCCGGCCAGGTGGTGCCAGAGCCGCTTGAGCTCGAGCGCGGTCTCGCCGTGGACGCCGCCGGCCTGCCGCAGCCCGTCGAGGGCGAGGGTGCGCACCTGCTCCATGTTCTTCCCCCGCTGCAGCTTCTCGGCCCGCGCGCGGAGGGAGGGATCGCCCGGCGCCAGCTTCATCGCCTTGGCGAGCAGGGCGATCCCCTTGTCGTGAAAGCCGTCCTGGGCGTACTCCTCGGCCACGAAGACGTACTCGTCCACCGCCCGCTCGAACTGCCGGAGCTGGGTGAAGACCTCGGCCAGCTTGAGGCGGGAGTGGAGGTCGCCGGGGGTCTCCTTGAGACGCGCGCGCAGCCGCTCCACCGCCTCGTCGTAGCGCTCGAGGACGATCAGGTCGTCGACCGTGTACTCCTGCGGCTCCTGCTGCTTCTTGCCGCCGCGGAACCAGTTGATCGCCAAGGGCTCCTCCCTCACAATGGACGTAGCAGACACGACACCCGCGAGTTCCAGCTCCGCCGCCGTACCGCGCCGCGTCCGCGACGCTCCTTCGCAAGGACGCTCGTGACGCCTGGGGTGGACGGGACGACAGGAAGCCGGCTCATTATAAGGGGCTGGGCGCCAGGAGACGGCAGGAATAAGGGTGGTGGTCCGGAAGTTGCTCTTTACAGCTCTCAAACGACAGCGGGCAGAATATCGCCCGATCATGGAGATAGAACGATGAAGACTCTGAGGAAGGTCCTCTTTTTCAAGTGGGCACTCGCCCTTGGATTGCTCGCCGGCCTGTTGCCACCGGCCGCGCTCGCCGAGGACGATCCCCCGGCGGATTCCGCCGCCGGCCCGGCCGCGGAGACCGGTCAGGGATACGGCTATTTCCGCCTGGTCGACGGCCCGGCCACCGTCACGCCCTCCGGCGGCGACGAGAAGACGGCCGCCGAGGTCAACCAGCCTGTGATGGCCGGCGACCGCGTCTCGGTGCCGCGCCGCGCCAAGGTCGAGATCGTGCTCGCCGATCAGAACATCCTGCGCGTCGACGGCGGCAGCGAGCTGATCCTCGAGCGGCTGGCCGCCTCGCCGGACCGCCAGGACCGAGCCACCGTGATACGGCTGCTCAGCGGCAACGTCCAGCTCATCGTCGCCGCCGATTCGCTGGGCGACGAGCTCCCCCGCGTCGAGACCCCGAACTCGACGATCTACCCGCAGTACTTTGGCTCCTACCGGCTGACCGCCGACGCCGGCTACAGCCAGGTGGTGGTCCGCAACGGCACCGCGCAGGTGGTGACCGACACCGGCTCCTGGAAGGTCAAGGCCGACGAGCAGGCGGTGGTCGACGACCGCAACCCCGACAAGCAGGCCGAGATCCGCGAGGCCGGCCCCTTCGACAACCTGGAGCGCTGGGGCCGACAGCTCGACGACGAGTATGCCGGCGCCGACCAGCCGGCGAGCGTCGACGACAACCTGCGCTACGCCGCGGCGCCGCTCAACCGCTACGGCGGCTGGATCAACGTCAACGGCGCGTCGTATTGGCGGCCGAAGGTGGACGCCGACTGGCGCCCCTACTGGCAGGGGCGGTGGATCTATACCCCGAGCGGCCTGACCTGGATCTCCTCGGAGCCTTGGGGGTGGGTGCCCTACCACTACGGTAGCTGGGACTACCTGGACGGCTACGGCTGGGTCTGGCAGCCGGGCTCGGTCTGGTCGTCGGCCTGGGTCTACTGGTACTGGGGCTCGGACTACGTGGGCTGGTGCCCGACCGGCTACTACACCCGCTATTACGGCGCCGAGCTCGGCGGCGACGTCGGCTTCCGCTGGGGGGTCTACGGCTGGGCCGGCGGCGGCTGGAACCTCTTCGACCACTGGAGCTTCGTGCAGGCCTCTTACTTCGGCTACGCGGCCGGCTATCGCCAAGGGTATCGCGACGCCTTCTGGGACGCCCACCGCGACGTCCGGCGCTACGCCGTGCCGCTCGACCACCGCGGCCACGGCCTCCTCGGGCGCGGCATCATCACGACCGACACCAAGCCGCTCCGGCCGAGCGTCTGGAAGGATCCCGGCGGCCCGCTGCGCGTGCTGCGCGGCCGGGGCGCGGCCGAGCTGCCGGACGTGACGCTGTTCGTGGCCCGCAAGCCGAACCTGCCGGTCGTGATCGCCCGCCGGGTGGTGGCTGAAAAGCCGCTGGGGCTCGACGGCACCCCCCTGCGGCCGAGCACCCTCGGCCATCCGGTCCGCCGCGCCGACGCCGGCCGCCCGGCCGTCCAGGGAGGAGAGCCGGGGCGACCCGTGGTGCGCGAGCTGCCGGGACGCGGACGGCCCGGGGCTCAGGCGGACGGCGGCGCGCCGCGGCCACGGGTGAACGGCGGCGACCGCGTCAA
>DASWQX010001177.1:0-5778 GCA_036403495.1 Thermoanaerobaculia bacterium | reverse complement strand
CGGCGGCCCATTGCCACGCGCGCCGCCGCCAGCAGGGCCGGAGTGACGAGCCGCTCCTCGAAGGTAGGATCGAAGGGGACTCCGCGGGTGTCGTCCGCCACCTTGAAGCCGCGGTTCTCGTTGCCCGGCATGCCGTAGTAGATCCGCTCGCCGCTGAGGTCCACCCAGGTCGGGCAGCGCTCCTCGTGGAAGCAGGGATCGCCCGGCGGGAGGCCGAAGAAGAACACCTCCTGCCGGGTGACACGGAGGTGGTCGCCGATCACGTCCGGGAAGAGGCCGCCGAGCCAGGGACCGCAGGCGAAGAGATAGTGGTCCGCTCGCAGGGTCGAGCCGTCGGTGAGCTCCAGCCCTCTCAGAGCTCCGCCCTGGAAGGCGTCCGGGAAGCCGGCGGCCAGCCGCACCTCGCCTCCCTCGGCGGCCACCGCCTCCGCCACCGCCCGGCAGGCACGGCGGGCGAGGAGGTATCCCGCCTCGGGCTCGAAGAAGACGGAGCGGACTCCCACGAAGTCGATCTGCGGGAACCGCTTCCCGGCGTCCTCCGGGGAGATCTCGTCGATCGCGAGCCCGGCCGCTTCCAGGAACGGCAGGGAGGCACGGACGTAGGAATCGTCCTCGCCCGCCATCCAGAGCACGCCGGTGCGGTGATAGAAGCGGCACCCCCAGCGCTGCTCGGCCTCTTTCCAGAGGGCGAAGGAGCGGGCGGTCCAATCGATATAGAGGCGGTCGGGACCGTAGACGCCACGGATGATCCTGGTCTCGCCGCCGGAGCTGGAGCGGGAGTTGCCCGCTCCCCAGGCGTCGAGCAGGGTGACGCGCGCGCCGCCGCGGAGGAGGTTGAGAGCCGTCCAGCCCCCGAAGGCTCCGGCGCCGACCACGGCGACGTGGGGAGGGATCATGCCGCCGCCTGGTCCCCTTGCGTCGAGAGCACTCCGTGCCGCCCGCGGACCGGCGCGTGGTGCAGCGGGCAGGCGGCGAGCGGTCCCTGACGGAGGCGTTCGGCGAGCAGCTCGCCCATCGGCACGCAGCGGAGCCCCGCGTCCCGCGCCCGCCGCAGGAAGGCGCGGAAGTCCTCGGCGTACGGGCCCCCCTCGAGCTCGGCGTGCAGGGTGAAGACCGGCCAGGACGCGCGGGACGCCTCCTCCACCATGGCGGCGAAATACGCGGGGGCATCCGTATGGGTGTCGCCCAGCGCCTCGTCGAGGGTCGGGAGGGTGGCCGGCACCTGGGGGGTCTTCAAGGTCTTACCCGCCACGATGGGGAGGAAGGGCTCGGTCCCCCGGCAGTCGGAGGCGTAGGCGAGGTGGTAGGCCTCCTCGTGGAGCAGGGCGTCGTCGTTGCTCAGCCAGGCCGGGGCGGCGTAGGTGCGCGGCGGCTCGCCGTAGATCTGCTGGTAGGCGCGGAAGCCGCGGTCGAGCTCGGCCGCCGTCTTCTCCGGCGGGAAGTGGAGGAGGCGGTCCTGCCACTGGCGGTGATCCCAGGCGTGGACGCCGGTCTCGTGCCCCTCGTCGCGGGTGCGGCGGGCGATCTCTGGAAAGGCGGTGCCGATCGGCCGCGAGGGGAGGAGGGTGCCGGAGAGCACCGTGCGCCAGCCGTAGACCTGGGCGGCGCCGGTGCGCGTCATCTTCTTGAGGAAACCGGGGCGCAGGGCGTTGAGCACGGCGAGGCCGCTACGGTCCGGCCCCATCGCGAAGTAGAAGGTCGCCTTCACCCCCTCCGCCGCCATCACCTCAAGCAGGCGGGGGACGCCGTCGCGCATGCCGTCGTGGGTGTCGACGTCCACCCGCAGCCCGAGGAGCCCAGGGCTCACGCCGCGCTCTCCCCCCCGAAGCGCAGCCAGTCCTCCAGGAAGGCGTCGTAGGTGCGCACCAGCGCGTCGTCGAGCGAGGTCTCGGGGTTCCAGCCGAGGAGGCTGTTGGCCTTCACGATCGACGGCTTGCGGGCCACCATGTCCTGGTACCCCTTGCCGAAGTACCCCTCGGCGTTCACCGACTCGATGCGCGCCGGCTTGAAGTTGGGGAGGGTGTCCTTGTGGGAGTCGTGGATCGCCGCCAGCTTCTTCGCCAGCTCGGCGATCGAGCAGTCGTTGTAGGGGTTGCCGAGGTTGAAGATTTCGCCGTCGCAGACGCCGTTCGGGTTCTCGATGATCCGCATCAGGCCGTCGACGCCGTCCTCGACCCAGGTGAAGCAGCGCTTCTGCTCGCCGCCGTCGACCAGGAGGATCGGCTCGCCGGTCACCAGGTTGACGATGAACTGGGTGAGCACGCGCGACGAGCCCTCCTTGGCGGCGTAGATGTCGTCGAGCTTGGGGCCGATCCAGTTGAAGGGCCGGAAGCAGGAGTACTGGAGGTTCTCCTGCTGGCCGTAGGCGGCGATCACCCGGTCCATGAGCTGCTTGGAGCAGGCGTAGATCCAGCGCGGCTTGTTGATCGGGCCGTAGACCAGCGGGCTCGACGTCTCGTCGAACTCCGGGTCGGGGCACATGCCGTAGACCTCGGAGGTGGAGGGGAAGATCAGCCGGCGCTTGTATTTCACGCAGTAGCGGACGATCCGCAGATTCTCCTCGAAGTCGAGTTCGAAGACGCGCAGCGGCTCGCGGACGTAGGTCGCCGGGGTGGCGATCGCGACCAGCGGCAGCACCACGTCGCACTTCTTGACGTGGTACTCGATCCACTCCTGATTGATCGTGATGTCCCCTTCGATGAAGTGGAACTGCGAGTGACCCAGCGAGTGCTCAAGCTTCGAGGAGGAGAGATCCATCCCGTAGACGTGCCAGTCGGTGGTGGTGGTAATGCGGTGGGTCAAGGCATTGCCGATGAAGCCGTTGACGCCGAGGATGAGGACTTTCATGGAACCCTCCGTCAGGAGCCGAAGCGCTCGCCGGGCACGATGCCCGCGGCCAGCGCCAGAGAGACCGCGGGCAGCTCAGGCTGCCCGTCGAGTTGCAGGGTGATCAGACGCACGGCGCCGTCGCCCGCGGCCACCGTGATGCCGTCGCGGTCGACGGCGGTGACGGTGCCCGGCGCGGCCGGGCTGGAAGGATCGCCGTCCACCGGCCCATCCACCGGGACAGCCCACCAGACCAGCAGCCGGCGGCCGTCCAGCGTGGTGAAGGCGCCGGGGTACGGATGGGTGACGCCGCGCACCAGATCATAGATCCGGCGGGCGGGCCAACTCCAGTCGATCGCGCCGTCGGCCGGCTTGCGCCCGCCGCGATAGGAGCCCTGCGCGAGATCCAGGGGGATCGGCTTGGCGGTGCCGGCCGCGAGCGCCGGCAGGGCGCGGTCGAGCAGTTGCCCCGCCGCCGCCTCCAGCTTGCCGTAGAGGGTGAACGCGGTGTCGGCGGGATCGATCGCCACCCGCTCCTGGTCGACCAGGTCGCCGGCGTCCGGCTTCGCCACCATGTAGTGGAGGCTGACCCCGGTCTCCGCCTGACCCTCGACGAGCACCCAGTTCACCGGCGCCCGGCCGCGGTAGCGCGGCAGCAGCGAGCCGTGGAGGTTCAGGGCGCCGCGGGGAGCGAGCTCCAGCACGGCCGGCGGGATCATGTACCGGTAGTAGAAGGAGAAGAGGAAGTCCGGCGCGTACGAGGCGACCAGCTCCTGGAACTCCGCGCTTTTAGGATCGGTGGGATAGTGCACCGGCACGCCTTGCGCCTCGGCGCGGGCGGCGAGCGAGTCCCACCAGATCTCCTCGCGGGGATCGTCGCGGTGGGTGAGCACGGCCGCCACCTCGAAGCCGAGACACCCCATGGTGTGGTAGCCGAGCGCGACGACCCTGGGGGATCTCATCGCGTGAGCTCGCTTCCGCGGATCACCTGCCGGATCACGTAGCGCGGGCGGTCCCGCACCTCCTGGTAGATCCGTCCCACGTACTCCCCCAGCAGGCCGATGGCGAAGAGCTGGACGCCGAGGAAGAAGAAGACCAGCGCGAACAGCGTGAAGACGCCGGACACCGCCCACTGCTGCCCCCAGATCAGCCGGCCGGCGCCCAGCACCAGGGCGACCAGGAAGGAGGCGATCGCCATCACCACGCCGATCCCCATGGTGGCCCGCAGCGGCAGCACGGAGAAGCTGGTCATCAGATCGAACTGCAGGCGGAAGAGGCTCCAGAGGCTGTATTTGCTCTCGCCGTGCCGGCGCTCGCTGTGGGCTACTGGGATCTCGGTGACGCGGCCGGCGTAGAGATCGGCGAGCACCGGGATGAAGGTGGAGATCTCGCGCGACGAGGCGAGCAGCTTGACCACCGGCCGGCTGTACGCCCGCAGCATGCAGCCGTAGTCCGAGAGCTGGACGCCGGTGGCGATCGCCGTCATCCGGTTGACGATCTTCGACGCCACCCGCCGCAGCAGGGTGTCCTGGCGGTGGACGCGGATCGAGCCGACGACGTCGAACCCCTCTTCGACCTTGGCGACCAGCTTGGGGATCTCCTCGGGCGGATTCTGGAGGTCGGCGTCGAGGGTGACCACCACCTCGCCGCGGCTGACCTCGAAGCCCGCGAAGATCGCGGCGTGCTGGCCGTAGTTGCGGTTGAAGTCGACCACCACGAGATGGGGATCGCGCGTCGCGGCCTCGCGCAGCAGGGGGAGGGAGCGGTCGCGGCTGCCGTCGTTGACCATCACGACCTCGTACGGCCGCCCGAGCGCGGCGAGCGTCGCGGTGACGCGCTCGAGCAGCTCCGGGAGGTTCGCCTCCTCGTTGTAGACCGGGATCACCACCGACAGGTAGGGGTCCATGATCAATCCTTGGCGTGCGCCAGCACGTCCTTGACGGCGTCCACCACGTAGCGCACGTCGTCCTCGGTCATGTCCGGGAAGAGCGGCAGCGAGCAGATGCGCTCCGAGGCCCACTCGGCCTTCGGCAGGGTGCCGAGGATGCCCGGATATTTCGCCGTGTAGTAGGGCTGCGTGTGCACCGCCCGGAAGTGGAGGCCGGTGCCGACGTTGCGGGCGCGCAGGGCGGCCATGAAGTTGTCTCTGGAGAGGCCAGCGGCGTCGAGAACCTTGACCACGTAGAGATGCCAGGTGTGGAAGTGGTCGTAGCTCGGGATGCCCGGCCGGCCGATCTCGGGGATCTCGGCGAACAGCTCGTGATAGATCGCCGCCAGCTCGATCCGCCGGGCGTTGAACTCATTCACCGAGGCGAGCTGGTGGATGCCGAGCGCCGCCTGGAGGTCCATGAAGTTGTACTTGAAGCCGGGGAGCACGATCTCCACCTGCGGCGTCCCCCCCTCGGCGTAGCGGTTCCAGGCCTGCTTCTCCAGGCCGTGGAAGCGCAGCGCGCGCAGGGTCTTGGCGAGGTCGGGATCGGTGAGGGTGAGCATCCCCCCCTCGCCGGTGGTCATGTTCTTGATCGGGTGGAAGGAGAAGGCGGCCAGCCGGTCGAACAGGCCGACGTGCTTCCCCTTGTAGAGCGTGCCCACGCCGTGCGCCGCGTCCTCGAAGATCCAGAGCGAGTGCTTGCGGGCGATCTCCAGCAGCGGATCGACGTCGCAGGGCGCGCCGCCGAAGTGGACGGGGATCATCCCCACCGTCCGGTCGGTCACGGCGGCCGCCACCGCCTCCGGGTCGATCTGCAGGGTGTCGGGATCGATCTCCACGAACACCGACGTCCCCCCCAGCGCCTCGACCATGTTCGACGTGGCCGCCCAGGTCATGGGGGTGATGATCACCTCGTCGCCGGGCTTGACCCCGAGGGCGATCAGGCCGATGTGGAGGCCGCCGGTGGCGGAGGAGACGGCCAGGACCTCGGGCGCGCCCACGTAGGCGGCGAAATCCTTCTC
>DASWQX010001176.1:0-4018 GCA_036403495.1 Thermoanaerobaculia bacterium | reverse complement strand
GCTCCCCTTGAGCCCGCCGCTGAAGCCGGAGGCCTTGATCTTGACCTTCTCGCCCAGGATGGCGCGGACGTGGGCATAGAGCTGCCGCGCCGGGGCGGGGGTGGTGACCTTCTGGGCGGACGGCGGCACGATGATCACGTCCTTAGAAACCTGCACCGCCCCCTTCTTCGTCTTCTCCTGGTCGACCGTCATCTCGGGGATGGTGATGTCGCCGGTGACGTCCGTCCGCAGACCGTTCATGGCGATCTGGAGGCGGGGCGAGGCGAGCACCTTGATCTCCTTGGTGTTGGAGACCTGGAAGTTCTTGCCGTCGAGGGTGATCTTGCCCGCCGAGCCGTCGAGCGGGACGCCGCCGGCGATCGTGAGGTTGCCGTTGCCGGAGCGGGCGGAGCCCTGGATCTGGATCGGTCCGGTGCCGGCGGCCCTGGCGGTGAGCTCGATCTGCCGCACTTGGAGGCCGTACGCCGGCACGTCCACCTGGGCCTGCCGGAGCTCGGCCGCGCCGTTGGCGGTCGGCTTGGCGACGGTGCCGCCGAGGGTCAGGTCGGCCTTGAGGGTGCCGCGCGTGTTGGCGAGGTCGGGGACGAAGGCCTCGACCAGGTTGAGGCTGGAGAAGTTGGCGACGATGTGTCCCGCGAGCGTCTGGCTCTGGAGAGGAAGGCCGATCTTGTTGTACTGCGGCAGCCGCAGGTCGGCGCGCAGGACGCCGGTGTTGACGAAGGTGAGGTCGGCGTGGCCGGTCACGCCGTCGGCGCCGGCGACCAGGCGGACCGTCCCCTGGTCGAAGCGCACCACGGCGGTCTCGCCCGCCTTGCCGGGATAGCGGATCTCGCCCGGACCGGGGTGGAGGTCGACGTTGGCGGTGACCGCGCCGGCCGGGCTGCCGGTGCCGGTGAAGGTGCCGCCCACGGCGCCGGTGATCTGGACGTCCGGCGGCAGCAGCGGCTTGAGCAGGGAGAAGGGCACCGCGGCGAGGTTGCCGCTGGCGCTCCAGGGTCCGTTCTTGAGCCACTGACCGTCGGCGCACAGGCGGGCAGGTCCCGAGGTCCAGCAGAAGCCCTTCAGCGCCGCCTGGGTGGTGCCGGCGGTCAGCGCGGCCGGAGCGGCGAGCTTCCAGGCGCCGGTCTGCGGCGTGGTGAGGTCGAGGCGGCGGATCTCGCCGCTCCAGGCCGTGGTGCCGCGCAGACCGCCGGCCAGCGCCAGGTCCAGGGACTGTCCCTGCTGCGCCGCCGCGCTCACCGCCTGCCGCATGGCGAGGGTGATCTGGTGCGCCTGGCGCGTTCCCTGGCTGGTGAGGTTCACGGTGTCGTACTTCTGGCCGTTGAGCCCGACGTTCCGCGCACCGAGATCGACCTGCAGCGGACCGTTGGCGGCGAGGTCGACGTTCGCCTGCAGGTTGAGGCTCTCGGCGCTGTAGGTCTGGTAGACGAGCGACTGGCCAGTCGCCTTGGCGTTCACGTGCGGCGTCGTCCACGGGCCGGATAGGTGTCCCTGGGCGTTGAGCGAGCCGGCCACGCCCGGAACGGCCTCTGCGAGGTTCGGCGCGGCGAGGCTGAAATCGAGGTTGCCGGCGCTCTTGGTGAAGTTTCCGCTGGCGGTGAGCCGGGCGGTGCCGGAGCGCACATCCAGACCGGGGAGGCGGTAGTCGTTGCCCGCCAGCTCCAACTGGGCGTGGCCGTCGAGCGGGTTGCCGCGGAGCTGGCCGCTGACTTGGCTGAGGTCGACCTTGCCGTAGGGCGCGCCGTTGCGCAGGGTGCCGGCGGTGTCGGCGGCGAAGGTGATCCGGCCGGGATAGCCGGCGGCCAGCGCCTCCGGGTCGATGCCGTCGCCGTTGACGCGCAGGTTCCAGGCGACCTGCGGCTTCCACGCCACCGTCCCGGAAGCCGCGAGCTGGCCGCTCAGGACGTCGCCGCGCAGCGATTGGAGATTCATCCGCTCCTGCGTTCCCCGGCCGGCGAGCACCCAGTGGCCGGGCGGGATCCCGGGGCCGGCGAGCTGGGCGTCCACGGCGAGCTGGTAGTCGGCGAGCGTGCCGGTGACGTGCGCCTTGCCGGCCTGCGAGGTCACCACCGGCGGCCCGCCCACGAGCGGATAGGCGAGGCGGTTCCAGTCCGCCGCCACGTCGAGGCGGCCGTTCTTGGCGATGCTGGCCTTGCCGCGGGCGTTGAGGGTGGCGCCCTGGTCGGTCCGCAGCTTCACGGTGTCAAAGGTGAAGTCGTCCCCCTTGCGCACCACCGAGAAGTCGACCACTCCGGCGGCGAGGTTCGAGTACGAGCCCGAGACCCGGCCGAGGGAGGTGAAGTCGGTGAGCTTCCCCTTGATCCCGACGCTGGCCTCGCGGATGCGGGCCGGCGGGAACGTCTTGTCGATCGCCTGGGTGTCGATCCCGCGCGCCTGCGCGGTGATGTCGAGCGCCAGCTCGCTCTTCGGGGTCGGCAGCGTGACCTTGCCGCGGGCGTCGACCAGGGCGCCCTTTTCGGTTTTCACGTTGAGGTACTCGAACTGGAGGTCGTCCCCCTTGCGGGCGAGCCGGTAGTCGGCCTCGCCGGCGCCGTAGGTCGCGTAGGCGCCGAGGATCTTCCCCTCGGAGGTGAAGTCGTCGAGCGCCCCCTTGATCGTCAGGTCCCCCTGGCGGATCTGCGCCAGCGGCCACTGCGGATTGATCGCCCTGGCGTTGAAGTTCCGCACCTGCGCGGCGAGGTCCATCCCCAGCGTGCGCATGGGGGTGAGGACGTTGCCGTGCACGTGGGCGTCGAAGGGCTGGGTCAGGGTGGCATCAACTCCCAGCTTCTCCAGCGTGCCGTCGAACCGGCCGCCGACCACGAAGGGGGGGAGCTTGGGGTCCTTGTAGGTGGCCTGGGCCTGGAGGTTCACCGCGTAGTCGCCGACCGGATTGAGGTCGCCGGACGCGCGGAGCTGGAAGATCGGGCCGTCCACCGCCAGACTGCGGACGTGGAGGACGTCCTGGGCGCGCTCACTCTGGGCGTCGAGGGCGATGCGGTCGAGGCGGAAGGGCGGCTGGTTCGGGCGGTCGATCTCGAGGTCGCGGATCAGCGCGTCGCGCACCAGGATGTTCACCGGCAGGTGGATGTCCACCAGCTTGCCGTTCGCCGTGTTGTCGCCGGTCTTGAGCTGGGTGACGCGGATGTTCTCGGCGTGGAGCTGGTCGATGTCGAGCAGCCGCTGGCGGAGCTTGCCGGCTTTCCAGACCAGGTGGAGATGGCCCAGCCGGAGGTCCAGCGTGTCGTTGCGGAAGTGGACGTCCCGCAGGTCGAGTGGGCCGGTGAGGGGGCCGCTCTGGGCGCCGATCGTCAGCTTGCCCGGCAGGTGCGGAGCGAGCTCGCCGAGCAGGAAGCGGGTGCCCCCCTCGGTCGACACGGCGTACAGCACGATTCCAACGCCCAGGATCAGCGGCAGGACGATGAGGAGCAGCAGGCCGATCAGCCAGCGCCGAAGCCGCCGCTTCTTCCGCGGCTTCTTCCGCGGCGGAGGCGTGGGAGAGGGGGTGGTTTCGTCCGAGGCGTCCAGGGTGCTCATAGGTCAGGTCCGATGTTGAGGTGAAACACGATGGGGTGACGGGGATCGGAGAGACCCCAGGCGATGTCGGCGCGCACCGGTCCGATCGGCGAGCGCCAGCGGATCCCGAAGCCGGCGCCCTGCGCCAGCGCGCCGCTGCCGAAATTGTGGAAGGCGTTGCCGGTGTCGAAGAACACCGCGGCGCCCCACTTGGGGCGGAACCGGTACTCGTATTCGACGCTCGCCACGAACAGCGCCTCGCCGCCGATCACGTTGCCCGCTTCGTCCTTGGTCCCCAGCGACTCGTAGCGATAGCCGCGCACGCTCTGGTCGCCGCCGGCGAAGAAGCGGAAGCGGGGGGGGAGGATGCGGAAGTCGTTGGTGGCGGTGTAGCCGATCTGGGTGCGGCCGATCAGGCGGTTCCTGTCGCCGACCGTGCGGATGATCTTGCCGTCGAGCAGCCCCTGGACGAAGGTGGCGTCCGAGAGCGGGTTCTTGGCCG
>DASWQX010001175.1:0-8541 GCA_036403495.1 Thermoanaerobaculia bacterium | reverse complement strand
CCTGGTCAGCCGGGTGGTGCTGGCGGCGGATGGCGGCAGTGAGTACTCGCACGTCGGTCTGATCAGCTTGGTGGGTGGCAAGATCTGGGTGCTGCATGCCGTTCCTCCCGAGGAGCCGGCACAGCAGGGCGGAGTCGTCGCCGAGCCGCTCTCAACCTTTCTCGAACCCGATAAGGCCACCGCCGCTGGATTGTATCGGTCCCGAGATCCCAGAGCCGCTCTCGCCGCCGAACGAGCCGCCTGGCGCTTCGTGCGGGCTCATATCCCATTTGATCCTTCATTCGATCTATCGACGCCGGGTGAATTGTACTGCACCGAAATGGTCTGGCGAGCCTATCGTGAGGCGGGTGTCGATCTGGCGCCTCCGATTCCGGGCCGGAACGAGAAGTACCTTCTGCCCAGCCGCCTTTTACGAAGTCCGAACTTGCGGAGGATTCAAGAGCTCTCAGAGGAGGGGGCAAAGCCATGATAAAGAGAATCGGTTTCATTGCCGTCTGCTCATGGATCATTCTCGCCATGGGATGTGCCGAAAGCACGCCGGCATCCGCCGTCAAGAGCTTTTACAAGGCCATCGGCGACGGGAAGACAGAGGAGGCGCTGGATCTGCTGTCCGACCAGACAGTCTCCATGATTGGCAAGGACAAACTGCGCACTGGAATTCAGAAGGCCACCCGCGCCGCTTTGGACAAAGGTGGGATGAAGGACGTTCAGATCACGAACGAGCAGACCGCCAGCGAGGCTGCCAACGTCACCGCGGTCGTGAGTTACGGCGACGGGACCGCTCAGACGGAAAAAGTCAAGCTTGTCAAGGAAGACATGAGCTGGAAATTGCAGTTGGAAAAGTGAGAACAGGTTTTAGCGCTGATTTCAATTAAGGAGGCCCGAGATGTTCGACACGATGTACACCATGAACTTGGTGCTTCAGGTGCTGCGCCGGCTCAAGTGGGTCTTTGTCGTTTGGTTTTACTGGCTGATTTTCTGGGCGCTGGGAGGGAAGGCTCTGTTGATCTTGATCCCTTGTTTTGCGCTCTCCGCGGGAGCTTATCTGGGAGACAAGACGAGAGAGTCCCGGTCCATGGATGACTTCAGCGGCGGTCGGCTGTTCTTTCGCTATGGGGAGCAGGTGGACTTTACCTCTCTTCCGATTCCTATCAACCATAATTGGAGCTTCGGTGAAACCCAGGGCTACGCGCAAAAGCTTCGTCTCGCGCTGGCGCGGAAGATCTCTGACCGCCTTCCGGAGAACTTGGTACAAGTCCTCGGCGAAGTCGTCGTGACCGACCAGACGACTGGTGAGAAGAAAGAGTTTCTGCGAGTCTGTGTCCGCTCCCGTTTCGGAAGCCTGCTGACACACTTTGTTCACTGCGCGGACTTCGGGCAGACCATCACGGCTCACTTTCTTACCTATATCCGTGGCACCTACAGCGATTGGGACGTAGCGAAGTTCATGTTGCTGAGTCCCTTTACGCTGTGGTTTTGGGGAATCTCTTGGCTGCTCAACCGCTATAGCATCATCTCCCACCTAAGTGTCTATCGCGCCAGCTCTTATGACGGCATCGACCTGCGGACGATGTTCTGCCTGACCAACAAGGTCGTCTACGAAGAGGCGGAAAGCCTGCTCACCGAGGCTGGCTTGATCACCGAGCAGATCCGAGCGGTTATCCAGAACAGCATCTACAACAATTTCGGTACCGGTCAGCAGGTTAACAACTCGTCCTTCCGCGACGTCAACCAGGGGAAGCCCGCCATGCGTACTCCCCGGCTGCAATCGGTGTGAGGTGACTCATGAAGATGCCCTCTGGAATCCAGATCAACGGATCTTCGTTCCGCGACGTGAATCAGTATCAGGGACGTACCGGGGACGACGAGGAAACGCTATCCTGCGTACGTGTCCTCTTCCTCGCCGCCTGCCCTTCCGGCGCGCCGTCTTTGCGTCTGGATCAGGAGGCCAAGGCGATCCAGGAAGCGCTCCGAATGTCGAAGAACGGGGAACGCTTCGAGGTGGAGCAGAGCTGGGCCGCCGGCGACCGCGAGCTGCAGGACGGCTTGCTCCGTTACTCTCCGGACGTCGTGCACCTCAGCGGTCATGGCAGCCGGAGCGGTCAGATCCTGCTCGAGGAGGATGCTGCATCGCGCGACATGGGACCCCGTCCAGCTACGGTCCCGCAGCCGGAGAACCTCTGGCTGCAAGGGCTGGTGAGGATCTTTGCCGCCGCGCGCGGCCGGATCCGCTGCGTCGTGCTCAACGCCTGTCACTCGGAGCCGACCGCGCTCGCGCTGGCGCAGGTCGTGGGCTGCGTCGTCGGAATGTCCGAGGCGATCGAAGATGCCGCATCGATCCGCTTCTCCTGGTCGTTCTACAACGCTCTGGGCTACGGCATGAGTCTCAAGGCGGCGTTCGACCTCGCCATGGGACAGCTCGCTCTGGCAAGCTTGCGAACGAGCGACGTTCCCCGGCTGATCACCGCGGGAGTTGCTCCCGAGAGCGTAATTTTCGAATAGTTGGGCTCGGGGAAACGCCTACTCGATCACCACCCCCTTCAAATCCTCCTCCGGCTCGGGGACCTGGATCTTCAGGTCCTCGAGCGCCTTGACCAGGACGGTGGCGACGACGAGGTTGCGGTACCACTTCTTGTCGGCGGGCACGATGTACCAGGGGGCGTTCTTCGGGCTGGTGCGGGAGAGCGCCTCCTCGTAGGCTTTTCTGTAGTCGTCCCAGAGGGCGCGGTCCTCGAGGTCCCCCTTGCGGAACTTCCAGCGCTTGCGGGGATCGTCGAGACGGGCCTGGAGGCGCTCTTTCTGTTCGTCCTTGCTGATGTGGAGGAAGAATTTGAGGATCACGGTGCCGGTCTCGGTCAGCAGACGCTCGAAGTCGTTGATCTGGTCGTAGCGCGAGCGCCAGACCTTGGGCGGGACCAGCTCGCGGACGCGCGTGACGAGCACGTCCTCGTAGTGGCTGCGGTTGAAGATCGCGATTTCCCCGCAGCCGGGAACCTTGCCGTGCACCCGCCAGAGGAAGTCCCTGTCGAGCTCCTCGGGCGAGGGGGCCTTGAAGGAGGCCACCGCGACGCCCTGGGGGTTGACCCCCTCGAAGACGTGGCTGATGGTGCCGTCCTTGCCGCTGGTGTCCATCCCCTGGAGCACGATCAGCACCTTGCGCTGGTGCTCGGCCCAGAGCTCCTCCTGGAGCACCTCGAGGCGGTCGCAGAGCTCGATCAGCCGCTCGGAGGCGGCCTTGCGGTGCCCCTTGAACCCCGGAGTCGAGCCGGGATCGATTTTGGCGAGGACGACCTTGCTGCCCGGCTTGACGCGGTGAAGCTTCATGGGATTCTCCTCGGTTGATCCGCTCAGAGGTCAGAGGGCTTCAGGCCGGTCCTTCTGGCGATGCGCGCCAGCATGACAGGGCCGATTTCGTCTCCATCATGGAAGGCCCAAACAAAGTCAGGCCAGTTCGAGCGGGTGAGAGTCCGGTGGGAGCCAGCCCGACGCTTCTCGCTCCAGCCGAGCCGGAACAACGCTGCGAGAACCCGGCTCGCACGCGTGGAAGGCCATTGGCTCAAGCGGCGCGCACGACAAAGGAGATGTTGGCCAAGTCGGGGAGCGCTTCTCCATGCTCCAACTCATCGGCGAGGACGCGCAGGGCTAGAGCCTTGGCCCGAGCCATCGCTTCCTCGCGAGTCGAGCCATAGACCATGACTCCCGGGAGATCGGGGACCTCGGCGATCCAGCGGCCATCCGCCTCGCGGTCGATTTCCACGGTGAAACGCATGAGGAGGAGAGTAACAGCCTGTCGAGACAGGGTAAAGGAGCGGAATCTATGCGGCTCTCCTGGTTGTTCTTTCCCTTGGATCTCAAGGAGGGATTCTCTCATGGCCGAGGGCTTGATCCGAAGCTGTCCGTCCTGTGGAAAAAAGAACCGGGTGCTCTATTCGAAGCTGGGGGGCGCGGCGCGGTGCGGATCGTGCGGCACGGCGCTGCCGCCGCCGGCCGAGCCGCTGGCGGTGGACCAGGGGGAGGTGCTCGACCGGCTGCTGCGCGAGTCCGGCCTGCCGGTGCTGGTCGATTTCTGGGCTCCCTGGTGCGGACCCTGCCGGACGGTGGCACCCGAGATGGCCAGGGTGGCGGAGCGCAACGCCGGCAAGCTGCTGGTGGTGAAGGTCAACACCGACGTCGATCCGCGGGTGGGAGCGGAGCACCGCATCCAGTCGATCCCGACCATGGCCGTCTTCCAAGGGGGGCGCGAGGTCTCCCGCACGATGGGCGCCCGCCCGGCGGCGCAGATCGAGGGGTTCGTCCGCCAGGCCCTCGGTGTTTCGGCGTAGACTTCACGTCTAGGACTTGTAAAAAAAAGCCGTAACGGGCATTTGTTCCCTCCTTTCCGGGTTGTTAGGGGTGCCGGAGGGCGACAGGACGGCCCTATCCCTGGTATCCTTTAGTGCCCCTGCGGAGAGGCGGAAGATGACTCCGCTCCGTGTTCCGAGTCCTGGCAACAGGCCGCAGGGCCTACTACCGCACACTGGAGACAATGGTGACCGCAGAGACCGCCCAGAAACGTCCGATCAACTGGCTCAACCTGAGCTTCATCATGGGGACCCTCCTCCTGGCCCTGGTCGCCACGCCCTGGTACCTGATCAAGGTCGGGCTGGGCTGGCCGGAGGCGACGACGTTCGTGGTCATCTGGCTGCTGGTGGGCCTTTCGGTCACGGCCGGGTATCACCGCCTCTTCTCTCACAAGACCTACCAGGCGGCGTGGCCCGTGCGCCTGTTCCTGCTGATCTTCGGCGCCGGCGCGCTGGAGAACTCAGTGCTCAACTGGTGCGCCGACCACCGCATCCACCATGCCCACGTGGATCACGACCGCGACCCCTACAACATCACGAAGGGGTTCTGGTGGGCGCACATGGGGTGGATCTTCTTCCAGAACGAGCCGATCCCCCGCAGCGTGGTGCGCGACCTCGAAGAGGATCCGCTGGTGCGCTGGCAGGCCAAGTACTACGCGCTGATCGGCCTCTCGGTCGCCCTCGGCATCCCGCTCATCGTCGGGCTGCTGACCGGCCGCGTGCTCGGCTGCTTCCTGATCGGCGGCGTGCTGCGGATCGTGGTCAGCCACCACGGCACCTTCTTCATCAACAGCCTCTGCCACATGGTGGGCAGCCGCCCCTACAGCCAGGAGCACAGCGCCCGCGACAGCCCGATCATGGCCGTGCTCGCCTTCGGCGAGGGGTACCACAACTACCATCACAGCTTCCCCTTCGACTACCGTAACGGCGTCAAGGCTTGGCAGTTCGACCCGGCCAAGTGGATGATCTGGACGCTCGCGCGTCTCGGCCTCGCCCGCGACCTCCGGCGCGCTCCCGAGGCGGCGGTGCTGAAGGCCAAGGTGGAGGTGCAGTTCAATGACGCCCAGGAGCGCTTGCAGCAGGTGGTCCACGACTTCCGCGAGCACCACGAGACCCGGCTCCACGAGGCGTACGCCTCGCTGCAGACCGCTCTCCACGAGCTGATCTCGTTGCAGCGGCGGCAAAAGCCGAAGGCTGTGACCGAGGTCGCCATGGACGAGGAGAATCTGCCGCACGAGACGCGGGTGGGTTTGACCTACAGGGCCCTCGAGCAGGCGCTCGGGGAGTGGAAGCGGACTCTTCGCCAGACGAACCGCCTGCCGGTCGCCGCCTGACCTGGATCGACGACCTTACGAAAGGTGCTCGATGACCCTGCTTCGTTCCGCTGCTCGGCGGTCCCTCGGGACCGCCGTTTTGCTGTCCCTCTCCCTGCTTTCCATCCCCGTACGAGCCCAGAGCCCGGCGGGCCTCCCCGAGGACGTCCGGGCGACCGCGGCCGGGTTGCGCGCGAAGGCGCTCGCCGGCACCCGGGCCTATGAGATCGTCCGCTCGCTGACCGTGGAGGTGGGGCCGCGCCCCGCAGGTTCCAAGGCCCTCAACGACGCGGTGGAGTGGGGCGTGCGCACCATGAAGGCGCTCGGTTTCAGCAACGTCCATGCGGAGAAGACGACGGTGCCCCACTGGGTGCGCGGCGAGGAGTCGGGCGAGATCGTGGCCCCCTACCCGCAGCCGGTTCATCTCACGGCCCTCGGCGGCAGTGTCGGCACGCCGGCGGGCGGGATCGAGGCGCCGGTGATCGAGGTCCCTTCGCTCGAAGCGGTCGCCAAGCTCGATCCCGCCCAGGTCAAAGGGAAGATCGTCTTCTTCAACGGCCGCATGAAACGGACGAAGGACATCGCGGGCTACGCCAACGCGGTCCCCGTGCGGGGCGCGGGCGCCTCGGCGGCGGCCAAATTAGGGGCGGTCGCCGTGGTGATCCGCTCGATCGGCACGGACAACAACCGCACCCCGCACACCGGCGCCATGCGCTACGCGGACGGAGTGGAGAAGATCCCGGCGGCGGCGCTGTCGAATCCGGACGCCGACCTGCTCGACGCCGAGGTCGCCTCGGGCAAGGCAGTGATCTTACGTCTGAAGCTCGGCGCGCATGTGCTGCCGGACGTGGAGACGGCGAGCGTCGTCGGCGACGTATTGGGTCGGGAAACAGCGGGCCGCGAGAAGCCGGAGGAGATCGTGCTCCTCGGCGCCCACCTCGACTCCTGGGACCTGGGGACCGGCGCGATCGACGATGGGGCCGGCTGCGCCATCATGCTGGAGACCGCGCGGCGGATCTCCGAGCTGCCGAGAAAGCCGCGGCGGACGATCCGCGTGGTCCTCTTCGCCAACGAGGAGTTCGGCACCTCGGGAGCGCGCTCCTACGCCGAGGCGCACAAAGGTGAGCTCGGCCGCCACGTGATGGCGGGAGAGTCCGACCTCGGCTCCGGCCCGGTCTGGCGGATCTCCTCGCACGTCGATCCCGCGAAGCTCCCGGTCGTCGCCGACCTCGCCAAGCTGCTGGGAGTGGAGCAGGGCGCCAACAACGCTGGGGGCGGCTCGGATCTCGGGCCGATGTCGCCCGCGCGCGTTCCGGTGATCTCGCTCGCCCAGGACGCCTCCACCTACTTCGACGTCCATCACACCGCCAACGACACCCTGGACAAGATCGACCCCAAGGATCTCGACCAGAACGTCGCCGCCTGGGTCGCCGTCGCCTACGCCATCGCCGAGATGCCGGGCGACCTCGGCCGGGCTCCGGAAGGCGAAGGGCGGGGGGAGTAGGCTCAGGACTTCTTCGCTTCCGAAAGGTCAACTCGGAAGCCCCCTTCGGGGCGATCTCCTCACGCGCCTCCCAAATTCCACCGGATCTTTCTGGTCCGGCGGAAGCATTCCCTGTCAGGCATCCTGCGCCAGAAACGCCCGGCACTCCTTCCTGGTCGCCAGCGCCAGCGTGACCAGGGCAGAGAGCGCCGCCGAGCCGCCGAAGAGGAGGGGGATGTCGTGGTGTGTGAGGTCGCCGAGCCAGCCGCCGAGGGCGAGGCCGATGGGCATCAGGCCGCCGCCGAGGGTGCCGAGCAGGCCGAGGACGCGGCCGCGGAGCTCGGGCGGCGTGGCGGCCTGGAGGAGGGTGAGGAGGTAGATGTTCACCATCCCGAAGGCCATGCCGCTGAGGAACGAGCAGGCCACGGCCAGCAGCGGGATGTGGATGAACCCGATCGCCCCCAGGAGGACGGGGCCGAGCACCAGCAGCGCCACCAGGGTCCAGCCGCGCACCGCACCCCGCAGGTGGACGACGCCGGCGAGCAGGAATCCGGCGACGGCTCCGACGCTGGTGGCGGCGAGAAGGAATCCGTACCACTCCGCGCCGGCCTTCAGAACGTCCTGCACGTAGAAGGGGAAGAGCACCAGGATCGGGGTGACGAAGAAGTTGAGCAGGCTGGCGACGAGGACGAAGTCGCGCATGCCGGCCCGCTGCCAGACCCAGCGCAGCCCCTCGGCCGTCTCGTGGAGGAAGGCGCGGAAGGGCGAGCCCGAGGAGGTCTCCGCGGGCGGCTTCTGAAACGGATCGGCGATGAAGGTGGCGCTCCCCGCCGCGAAGAGGAAGGTGATGCCGTCGGCGATCAGCAGGAGGGGCGCGCCCAGCAGGCGGAAGAGGACGCCGCCCACCGCCTGGCCGGCGAAGACGGCGGTCTGGATCGAGAACTGGTTCAGCGAGTTGGCGGCGGCCAGGCGCTCCCCGGGGACGAGGTCGGGGATCGCCGAGTTGATCGCCGGCATGAAGAAGGCGCGCAGGGCGCCGTCGAAAATCGCGACGAAGAAGAGGAGCACGATCAGCCCGTGCACCGAGAGCCAGGACTGGTGCATCGCCAACCCTTGAGCCAGCACGGCGAGGCCGGCCAGCACGTCGCAGGCGATCAGGATGCGGATCCTCGAGTGGCGGTCGGCGTAGGTGCCGCCGAAGGGGGCGAGGAGCACGCCGGGGAGCGTCGAGACGGTCATCAGCAGGCCGATCAGGGTGGCCGAGTTGGTGGCCTCCTTGAGCCAGAAGGCGATGGCGATCATGAAGGCCTGGTTGCCGAGCTGGCTGACGGTCTGCCCCTGCCAGAGCAGGAAGAAGTTGCGGTTCCAGAGCCGCGCGGGAGCGGGCATATTTTCTACGCTCCGA